>JAGWBT010000017.1 GCA_021295755.1 Candidatus Poribacteria bacterium | reverse complement strand
TAGGGTGGATTGCTGTCGATTTTTACGATGGCTGCATGATCTACGACTTTGACCATCGGGAGTTGCATGTTGTGGACTTAGACAATTACTGTGAGGGACCATTTATAAACGAGATGGGACGGATGTTCGGTTCATCGCGTTTCATGGCTCCCGAGGAGTTTGAGCGGGGTGCACGCATTGATGGGCGTACCACTGTGTTCACTGTGGGGAGGACCGCAGCTGTGCTGCTGTCGGATGGTACGTTAGAGCGTCGTCCATTTCGTGGAAACGACGCACTGTACGGGGTGGTTCGCCATGCCTGTCACGATGATCGAGAGAAACGATACGACTCGATGGCAGCCTTTTTTGCTGCATGGATGGACGCGCGCGTTTCCGAGTTATCGCTAGACTGAACAACCTCATGGGTGAACACACTGTCGAGCGATTAGGGGGACGGACAGCAGATGAACGGTAACACCAACTACACTTTCAAACTCTCGCTGGAACATCTCGCCGCCGCCAATCGGAAACGGCGAATCGTCGTTAATCATCAGGTTGATGGCTTACTGTGCGCCGTTGAGCAAGGGTTGACCGTCGATAAGATCATGGCGTATGAGTTCGCGTTTGCCGATGCGCCGGGGGTTCACATTGACGCGCAGTGGTGGTCATTCGATAATACTTTCCCATTGGAAGGACGACCGTTAATAAACGAGACAAGTCCATCGGTGCCAAAATATGTAAGCCTTGAGCGCGTAAAGATTTTCGAGCAATGGCTAGACGATGGGGTCAACATCGCCGAAGTTTATATTGAGGAAACCAAGAAACGGGGTCTCGAATGCTTCTATACCTATCGACTTAACGAAGATCCATATACCGAGCATCGTGAATTGGCGGAAGCGCATCCCGATTGGCTAATCGCCGGCGAATGGGCACAGCCGCTCTGGAACTTTGCCGTGCCGGGTGTGCGTGATTACAAGGTCGCTATCTGCCGAGAACTGGTGGAGGGGTACAACTTCGATGGCTTAGAGATCGATTTTGCACGCGGTCCTATCCAAACCCCGCCGGGGCATCAATGGGAGCAGCGTGAGCATATCACGGAATTTCTTCGCCGGGTCCGGCAGGAGACACTCGAAGTAGAGCGAAAACGGGGACGACCGGTTTTGTTAGCGGCACGCATCCCGGACAATCTCATCGGTTGTCATTTTGACGGGCTTGATGTAGAAACGTGGGTGTGCGATGATCTCGTTGACTTTCTGGTCTTGGGTGTGCGTTCGTATGAGTTGGCTATTGAGCAGTTTCGCTCCATTGTTGGCGACAAGCCGATTCAGATTTTCGGCACGCTCGATGACCACCATTGCACGGATGGCTATTCTTGGCCCCCGATTGAAGTGTGGCGGGGCGTAATCGCTAACTGGTGGCAGCAAGGGGTAGACGCGATTCAGACCTTCAATTGGGGTGTTGCACCGCCCGAAGTTGCCCAGCAGTTGGGGGTTAAGACACACGGTGCCTACTTTGACGGCACACGGATGATCCCCGTGTATCAACAGGCATACGGCGAACTTGGCGATCCGGAAAAACTGAAATATTTGAACAAACATTTCGTTGTCCAACGTCGCGGCGGCGGTGGATCTGGTGGAGCCGACGTGGAAGAGTGGCACACCCCGCGGTTCAGTTATCAGAACACGAATATGTTGGGTCAGCTGCCTATGACTTTGGACAATTTAGGATTGGTTGACGCGCTAATTAGGCTTCGCGTCTCCGACGATTTCACCGCTGAAGCAGAACGGATCGAGCGATTAGCCCTTCGCCTCCTGTTTTCTGACCCGGGGACGGAAAATCTGCCGGAGCATCAGAAAATTGACACTGCGCCCATCAATCCTTTCTGGGATCGTCCGCAGTTGTTCACCTCACCAGCCCGAAAGGATATAATTGACCGGCTTCAAGTGCGTCTCAATGGGGTGCTGTTGGATAGGGCGACTGTTGATGCCGGTTGGTTTATCTTCGACGTAAATCCGAAACTATTTGCGGTAGGCATCAACCTAGTTGGCATCTTGGTTACAGGGCAGGATTCGCAAAGGGTGCCCATGACTGTGGAAAAAGTCGAGGCGCATGTGGAATATCGGCGTCCCTGAAACTCCATGAACGCCCACCCCAAAAGGTGTAATTAGGGAGTTTAGGGTTTTGCTTTAACGCCTCGAAGGACGGATTCGTCTCGCCACGGTGGGATATGCGTTTCTAGTGTTTTGGTTTCCAAAGCCAACCCGGAGCAGTTGGACGCTAGCACCTCAAAAATCTTATTCGCTACAATACGATGTCCGAGATCATTTGCGTGTACCCCGTCATGGTGGACGAGCCAATCCGCGTCACGGTATGAACCCAGTAGATCGATGAAAAGGCAGTCAGACGCATCGGCGACCCCTTTAATCGCATCGTTATAGCGGTAGAAGATATTGAGGTCGGCGTGACTCCAGCGTTCGCCACCGGCGGTGAAGTCAGTCATATAATACGGACCGAGTAAGACGATTAACGGCTGAATCTGCTCCCGTACGCGCCGGATAATGTCGCGCATCTCGTCGCAAAAGAGGTCAATCGGCGTACCGCCACGCGCATCGTTGAGTCCGTATGAAATGACCAGCAGATCCGGTTTGTTCTCAATAACGTGTTGGTCAATGCGCTCATTGGCGGCGGGATTTCGGTCGGATTCGAGATAGGCGGGTCCTTTGGTCGAGATTAGGTTAGCACCAATCCCCACGTTGACCAGTTCCACAGGGACACGCTGAAACTCGTTGATCAGCCGTGCCAACTGACTTGCCCAGCATCGCTCGCGAATACTGGACCAACCGCCGGCGGTTGTGCTCTCTCCAATGGTAACTAGCTTCTGAAATTCTTTAGTCCACCAATCCTTTTTCATCCCTGTATGTCCTCCCGAAGATAAGCTAATGGCTTGTCCCTTTCTCCCCTAAAGTTACACAATAATCCGTCCGTCAATCAGATGAGGGACAATGTCAACGAGATCGATTTGGGCGCAAAACTCGAGATCCTCTCCTAGTCCAATGCTAGCGAGTCTTTGACCATGATAGCAATTTCGCAGCATCCCAAACAAATCTTCGCGATGTGTCTGATAGAGGATCTTTGCTGTTTCAGCAGCGTCAGTCAGTTGAATTTTCTCCAATGCTGCCACACATGCACCCGCAAAAACAGTATCTTCCATGCAGAAACCACCCTCTCTGCCGGAACATGCCAAGACAAGTTCCCCTTCCACTTGCGCCAACTGGTCCACAATTGCGCTGAGATTGAAGAAAGATCCGACAAGAACCCGCTCAGCGGCGCGGCAGGCTTGTAGGGTACGTGTTCCGTTCGTCGTTGTCAGGACGATTTGCCGGTTTGAGACAACCGCTTGGGTATATTCACGCGGTGAATTTCCAAGATCGAACCCCTCAACTTTCATTCCGCCGCGCTCGCCGCCGATCAGTGTGTTCGGTAGATCCGCAGCAAGACGAAAGGCATCTTCAGGGGTTAGAACAGGCGTGATGGCTGTTGCGCCGTTTGCCACAGCAAAGGTGATGGTAGTTGTCGCACGTAAAATATCGGCGACGACAACCGTTTTGCCGTTGAGGTCGGAAAAGGGGAGGAGATCTGGTGTGAAAACAACGTCAATAGAAGTGGGCATGGGTTATACTCATAACGGGGTGGGATGATAGCACTACGGTTTGAGGTAAGCGGATGTAAAATGTTAAGTACCTGAAACGTGATGCGTGAAACGTAATTATAGTAGATGTTAGAATTAATTAGACACTGTGAATAAGCGAGGTCAGCAACCTTGCTCGCGGATGCACGGCACGCGGCGCGTGCCTACTACTTTTAACGTCTATTTGTTTTCAGAATTCACTATAGACTTCACCATAATATGTATCGTTAATTGTTGAATCCACTATAGTTCATTGGCGCCTGACCTGTGGGGCTCGGACAAAAACTCGGTTTCTGTGGCATGATTTCTTAACATGCCCCACGGGTTTTACAAACTGAACCCCGACTCCAAAAAGTTGGTAAAGATCTCTGCGTTCAGAAAGCGTTCGTCGTCCATGATTTTTCGGTGGAGTGGGATGACTGTCTTGACGCCTTCAATGGTAAACTCATCCAAAGCCCGCCTCATGCGCGCAACCGCTTCCTCCCGATCTCTACCGTGGGCAATCAGTTTCGCAACTAGGGAATCGTAGTAGGGCGGCACAGTGTAGCCGGGATAGAGGTAGCCATCCACACGGATGCCGATTCCCCCCGGTGGCAGATATGCTTCAACTTTCCCTGGGGAAGGAGTAAGATCGTTATCCGGGTCTTCCGCATTAATCCGGCACTCGATGGCATGTCCGTTCACCTCAATGTCCGATTGACTGTATCCGAGCTCTTCGCCCCACGCCAGCCGGATCTGCTCCTTGAGCAGATCCATTCCTGTGGTCATCTCTGTCACCGTATGCTCAACTTGGATGCGCGTGTTCATCTCCAAGAAGTAGAATTCTTCATCAGCATCTACCACGAACTCAATCGTACCAGCATTGTTATAGCCAATCGATTTCGCGGCTTTAGCGGCGGCCTTACAGATGTCATGTCGTGTCTTCGACGATAGGGAAGAAGCGGGGGCTTCTTCAACCAGTTTTTGATGCTTGCGCTGGATGGAACATTCCCGTTCACCGAGATGGATGACATCCCCGTGATTATCCCCCAAAATCTGGACTTCGATGTGGCGAGCATTCTCAATCCACTTTTCCACGTAAACTTCGGTGCTGCCAAACGCGGACTGCGCTTCTGCCTTGACCGTGTGGAAAAGGTCCATCAGACTGGTGCCGTCATGTGCGATTCGGATGCCACGCCCACCGCCGCCAGCGACTGCTTTGATACCTACCGGATAGCCAATCTTGTCTGCGATTTCGACCGCTTCTTCAGCATTCTCAACCAAGCCTTTTCTGACGTTCCGCCGAAGCCTCCGACGGACGCTGCCGCTTCCCGGCACCAACTTGAGTCCTGCCTTCGACATTGTTTCCCGTGCTTCCGCCTTGTCGCCCATAGTTCTCAAGTTTTCTGCTGTCGGACCGATGAAAGTGACCTCATGGGCTTCACAGATTTCGGCGAATTGTGCGTCCTCGGATAGAAACCCTGCACCGGGATGGATGGCGTCCGCATCCGTTAGCTCAGCGACGGTAATGATGTTTGGGGGTCTGAGATAGCTTTCCGTTGAAGCGGGCGGACCAATACAGTAGGCTTCGTCCGCATGCTGAACATGCAGCGAATCCTTATCGGCGGTCGAATAGACAGCAACGGTCTTGATACCCATGTCCCGACAGGCACGGATAACCCTAAGCGCAATTTCGCCACGATTTGCAATTAAGATTTTCTTAAACATTTTTTTGAACCTCTGAAAGTTAGCGGTTCATCCCTAAATCAAAGAGAAAAAGTGTGTAGTTATGAAAACGGAAGTGAATCAGACTTCATTCACACTTTTACACCTGCCCACTTTCTGACTTTCATCCTTGCTTATCCCATCCCCAACAAACCGCCGATTACATCGCCGTATTTCGCAATTAATCCTGCGAATACCACCGACACCATCGACATGAGTTTGATGAGGATGTTAAGCGACGGACCTGATGTATCCTTGAACGGGTCACCGACAGTATCACCGACAACGGTTGCATTGTGGTTGTCAGAACCTTTACCGCCGTATTCCCCGCCCTCAATATATTTCTTCGCGTTATCCCACGCGCCACCGGCATTCGCCATCATCACTGCAAGCACGAATCCGGTTGCCAAACCGCCGGCAAGCAAACCGAGGACGCCTGCAACGTTGAAGACCAAGCCGACGATTACCGGAACGATAATAGCGATCAGCGATGGAAAAATCATCTCTCTTTGCGCTCCTACGGTCGAGATTTCGACGCATCGGGCGTAGTCCGGTTTTTCTTCGCGCTTCATGATGCCGGGGCGTTCACGGAATTGACGACGCACTTCCTGCACCATCGCACCGGCAGCACGTCCCACCGCTTTCATCGTTAAAGCACAGAAGTAAAACGCCATGACCGCACCGATAAACAGACCGATCAACACTTTCGGGTTCATCAGGGTTACATTGTAATAGGACATGAATTGGGCGATGCTGACCTTGACGGTATCAACCATCCCTTCACCGGGAATGTCCAGTTGCGTCTTTTCCGCCATATGAATAAGCCCATATCGAACCTCCTCAAGATAAGCGGCGAGGAGAGCGAGAGCGGTCAATGCCGCCGATCCAATGGCAAAGCCTTTCCCGGTGGCTGCGGTCGTATTTCCAAGTGCATCGAGTTGATCTGTGCGCTGACGGACACTTGGATCGAGTTCAGACATTTCGGCGTTACCACCTGCGTTGTCTGCGATTGGTCCATACGCGTCGGTTGCCAGCGTGATACCGAGTGTTGCAAGCATACCCACTGCGGCGATACCGACGCCGTAGAGTCCCATCAATGTGTCGCTAGCTCCACCCGGTAGGTAGAAGCTGACAGCGACGGCAGCGATAACTGTTAGCACAGGGATGGCAGTCGATTCCATTCCCACAGCAATCCCTTCGATAATAACCGTTGCGGGGCCCGTCTCCGCTTGCTTGGCGATGGCGCGTGTGGGTTTATAATCGTGAGAGGTAAAGATCTCTGTCACCTTGCCGATAATCAGACCGGCGGCCAAGCCTGCTATAATAGCACCCCAAATCTGCCATTTGTTAGGGAGATCAAGAATCCACAACACCGGAATCGCGCAGATAGCGATGCCGATTGCGCTGCCATTGATGCCGAGGTTGAGCGAACCCATCAGCTGCCGCATCGTGGCACCCTCTTTCGTGCGAACCATGTAAATCCCTAGAATCGAGAGGATCACACCGATCCCCGCAATAATCATCGGTGCGGAAAGATACTTCAACTGAAGTGCAATGTTATTATAATCTTTCGCCGCAATCGCCGCAACGCCGAGCGCAGCGGTGGCGAGGATTGATCCCGCATAAGATTCGTACAGGTCTGCCCCCATTCCTGCTACGTCCCCTACATTATCACCAACGTTATCTGCAATCACAGCGGGGTTACGCGGGTCATCTTCAGGGATGCCGGCCTCCACCTTACCTACGAGATCTGCACCGACATCAGCGGCTTTGGTGTAGATACCACCGCCGACACGTGCAAAGAGCGCCTGGGTCGAGGCACCCATACCGAAACTCAGCATGATTACGGTGATCTGAGGCAGCGGATTTGCCTCTAAGAACCCCGGAAAAATCTTTGGAAACAGATAATAGAGAATTAGGAACCAACCAGCGATGTCCAATAGCGCGAAGCCGACGACCACCAACCCCATCACTGCGCCAGCGCGGAAAGAAATCCGCAAGCCCGAGTTAAGTCCCTCCATCGCGGCACTTGTCGTGCGAGCCGACGCGTTCGTTGCGGTCTTCATACCGAGAAAGCCACAAAGCCCTGAGAAAAATCCGCCCGTCAAAAACGCAAAGGGCACTACCTTGTTTTGGGCATTCAGTCCGAAAGCCATAATGACAAAGATAACACATAGTACAGCGAAGACAATCCCCACCACTTTATACTGCTGTCTCAGATAAGCCATCGCCCCTTCGCGCACAGCTTGGGCGATTTCTCGCATCACATCTGTGCCTTCGCTCTGCCGCATGACTGATTTATAGAAGACAAATGCGAATCCCAAAGCGATCAGTGAACCAATTGGAACAATCCACCACGCGGTGGGTAAGGGTGGGAGAGATTCCGATTGTGCAAAGGCAGGATTTGCAACTGCCATGCCCACCCACGAAGTGAGAAAAATTAAACATCCACGGCTCCTTGCACGGAGCCGTTTAAGAACTGTTTCAAGCATAAAAATCTCCTTTACAAAATGAAGAATAATGCGTAATACGTAAGGAGGTGGCTTTTTTACGTATTACTCGTTACTCGTTATGTGTTTATATTTCGTCTATACCAAGTACCTTCATCGCTTCTCCGACGATATAGATGGAGCCTGCGATGCATATAAGATCTGAGGCCGTGGCGATTGATTGCGCCAACGGTATCGCCTCACGAACATTCGGACAGACATGGAAATTTGCTCCTATTTCTGACCATGCCCGGGTAATCTCTTCGGCAGGCGTGACACGCGAATTATCAAACGCTTGCGTTGTAATAATTTCATCTGCAAATGGACACAAAATCTGACCAATGGCTTGCAGGTCTTTGTCTCGCATCAAGCCTACAACAAGGATCAAACGCCGGTAGCAGAAAACCTCACGGATAGCTGTGCACAACGCCTCCGCTGAAGTTGGAGAATGTGCGCCATCCAGCAAAATGACTGGTGACTGTCCCACAACTTGCATCCGCCCCGCCCAATAGACCTCTTTCAGGCCGCCATAGATGCTAGTTTGAGGAACCTTGTATCCCTCCTGACGCATGCACTCAATACAAGCAATTGCAGTTGCTGCATTAATTGCCTGATGTTCACCGAGCAACGGTAAAAAAAGGTCCGGATAGCATACCGACTGTGTTGTCAGATCAAACGTCTGTCCATTGATGTTCCAGTCCTTGCGCTTCAGGTGAATATCGCGTCCAACCTCATCCATTGATGCGTCCCGATCTGCAGCGACGGTTTCAAATACCGCTTGCGCTTCAGGGACTTGTGGCGCTAATACGACGGGACGGTTCAGTTTTATAATCTCCGCTTTTTCTTTCGCTATTGCTTCGTGCGTATCTCCGAGTATTGCTGTGTGCTCCAAACTAATCGGCGTGATAACACTGACAAGCGGATCCACCACGTTTGTTGCATCTAGCCGTCCACCAAGCCCCACTTCAATGACCGCAAAGTCAACCGCATTGTCCGCGAAGTAGATAAAGGCAAGTGCCGTATAAATCTCAAAGAATGAGACACGCCCACCCCCCTCTTCCCCCCCGTCAACGGGGGGGAAAGGGGGGATTGCCATCGCCTCAATTGACGGCTTGAGTCGGTCAACGTATTTCGCAAATTCCGACTCTGAAATGAGCCGAGAGTTGATGCGACACCGTTCACGCGGCGTTATCAGGTGGGGTTGTGTAAACAAGCCTGTTTTGTAACCCGCATGAGTTAGGATTGAGGCGATCAGTGCTGCCGTTGACCCCTTCCCTTTGCTGCCGGCGACATGAACCACCTTCAAGCGACGGTGTGGATCCCCCAAGTGCGCTAGCAGGCGAGAGATACGTTCAAGGTTATAAAAGCGTGCCTGCCTTGAAAAGTCAGGACTTTTCTCGGAGTTAATAAATGTATCAATATAGGCGAGAGCGGCTTCGTAATCCAACTTTATTTATGTCCATAAATTCAAATCTTCGTAGATTGGAAACTGCCCACAAAGATCGCGAACTTTCTCCCTTACACCCCGCTTGGTTTCTGCGCTTCTGCGTCCTTCGAGGGTTTCTGTTATCAAATCGGCAATCAGCTGCATTTCTGTTTCTTTCATCCCACGCCCTGATATCATCGGTGTTCCAAGACGGACGCCACTCGTTGTGGTCGCAGATCGTTTATCCAACGGGATGGTATTTTTGTTGACAATAATTCCCGCGTCCTCAAGGTGGTCTGCGGCTTGCCGTCCACTCAACTGCTTGTATGTCGCAGTTAAATCAATCAGCATGAGGTGGTTATCTGTGCCGCCACTTACCAAGCGAAATCCGTTGCCGATGAGTGCTTCTGCGAGTGCTTTGGCATTCTTTACAACTTGGCTCTGATATGCTTTGAAGGCAGGTTCCATCGCTTCTTTGAAAGCGACCGCCTTCGCTGCGATTGTGTGCATAAAGGGACCGCCTTGTATCCCCGGAAAAACCGCCCGATCAACCGATTCTGCCAGTTCCTCCCGGCACATCACAATTGCGCCCCGCGGACCCCGCAACGTTTTATGGGTAGTTGTGGTAATCACGTCGCAATAAGGCACTGGATCCGGATGGACATCTGCGGCGATAAGTCCAGCGATATGGGCGATGTCCGCCATCAGATACGCATCGACGGAATCAGCGACTTCTCGCCAGCCCGCAAAATCGAACCAGCGTGGGTAAGCGCTTCCGCCAACGATGATCAGCTTGGGGCGATGTTCTTTCGCAAGTTCGGCTATCGTAGCCATGTCGATCTGTTCTGTCTCTGGGTCAACACCGTAAGACACTACATTGTAATATTGACCTGAGAAATTCTGGGGAAGTCCATGACTCAGATGACCGCCGTGATCCAGTCGCATTGACAGAATTGTATCGCCCCGCTCAAGTAGTGCTTGGTACGCTGCCATATTGGCTAAATTTCCGGCGTGCGGTTGGACGTTGACATGATCAACACCGAAAAGTTGCTTCGCACGCTCGATTGCAAGGCTTTCCACACCATCTGCGGCTGCACAGCCGTTGTAGTAACGGGCACCGGGGGTTCCTTCGGCGTATTTACTGGTCAGGACGCTCGCCTGCATCTGCATGACCGCTCGGCTCACATAATTTTCCGAAGGGATGAGTGTCAAGCAATTTTGTAGCCGATCCAGATCTTGTAGCATAATCTGGATAATCTGTGGGTCAACTTCACTCAGCGACCTATTCATTATATAATCATCCTCATTCCAACCTTTGGGATTTCAACACTCCGATTTCATTGGGATTCACTTCCTAAGTAGAGCAAGTTACTATCATGGAGTAATTTGGAAACTCTGTGTAATATCCTGAAGGACCGATTCTTTGTTATAAAATTGAGAACTTGATGTCCAGCCTATCACCTGATAGTAATTTTGGCTATCTTCAACACTAGTGTGGAGATACACTACGCTCATATCTTCAACGGTGGCACGGATTTCATACTGAATGGCTCTATTATTGCGGATTAGTAACTCAAGCGGTTGAGATTTTTCTGCGGCCCCTAAACCGGATATTAGTGTTTCTGTAGCGATCTGAGAATAGTTGTCGAGATTCATGCTAATAAAATCCCTCTTATTTTCTAACATCACGATTAAGAAGAGTTCGTCCCAAACATTACCAACTTTCAAAATCGTATCACCGTGTAATTCTGATAATTCTGTCCAACCAGATGGGACAATCACCTGGACTTGGCCGTCTATCGATTTGACAACTTTCTCAGGTGTCTGATTTTGATTGAAAAACAGACTTGGCACATAACCCAAGGCAAACAGTATTCCAAAAATGGCTAGGGTTTTATAAGCAGACCTGTCCTTGGCTACTACTTCTCCGGGTTCCTGTTTGACAACAAGGGTCCGAGCTAACTTATCTCCAATCCGCTGTCTTTTAACTCCCAAAATACAGAGTATGTCGATGATATTAAGCAGCGGTAAATAAAGCCATAAACGTCGCACAAAAGACTGTCCAAACGTACATGGATTGCCGTTATGCGAATCAATAACTTTGATTGAACACAGTTTTTTCGCCCAGCCTTGTCCGTTGTGTGATCCGTCACCTCCAAAAAACCAACCATAGAGACATAGGGAAACAATAACCCACGAAGCAGCAAAGTTGTCAGACGACAAATCTATTATCTCTGCTATAATCAAAACCAAGATTATAGCCACAATACCGCTTATACCGGCGATACGGGCAGGAATTTGCCTTGCTAATAAACACTCCAAGAAAGCACGCCAAACCTTGAAAGTAGCAATAAAAGGGGCAATTATAGTACTGATAAAATTTGCCCACCATCGCATGCCAGGAGAGGCAAGTTGATACTCTTTGCTAGCAACTACGATTCTCTCTGTAGCTGATGTCCCTCCATCAGATTGGATTCGTGCAGCAGCTTTTCCCGCCCCTGCAATCCTTTCCGGAGTAGCAGAAGATTGCTGTGAAGAAGATGAACGCGATGTAATTTCACCTTCGGCAGAAACGGGGCTTTCTTTAGAGGTTTGGGTGACTCTGCTCTCATTATCATCAGCAATTGCAACTGCGTCCTGAGGAACTACAACACGCCTCCGACAACTTTGACATTCAGCAACTTCCTCTATAGACAAATACTTGAGACGAATGTTATCGTTGCAATGTGGGCATCTGAATTCTAAACCCATGTCTTAGCTTTCTTCAAGCAAGCCAAAATCAGTTTTGAGGTTTACGTAGCCCTTGAAACTGGTTTTTGGTCCTTAGGTTTCTGTATTTATCGGCTTTATGAAATGGACATTCTTTTCGCTGAGAAATTTTAATCCAGATGCTCCACGATAATAGTTAAATTGGGGACAGTCTGGAGCTAATTCATGAATCAAAATCCAGTACTGGTCACAATCATATTCTGAACAAGCATTGATTGTGTTGTCAAGGAAATCAATCACTTTTTCGCGGTGCTGGTTTAAAGCGATCCGCATCCCCATTGACATACAATCTTCTGTTTCAATGATCACGTTCGCAAGTTCGTCACTAACTGCTATATTACAAATTCCCATGAAGTACAAACACCAACAGATAGCATCGGAACGTTAGAATTTAATAGATTGGTTCAGAACAGAGTCAATTTGCAAATTCAAACCCACTTTATACTTCTTTGCTATCTGGCAAAGAATTGGAAGTATGCTGGGGCTGTAAACCGCTATCGCGATGAGATATTCTAAAAAAAACTAGCACTATCTTTATCAAATTTCATAGATAGAAGGAAAAAAGGATGAAATGTCTGCCTTAACTCGGTAAAATTTACCTGTTGAAATTTTTAACCGCAACCTCCGATCTGAAAAGTTTTCGCTATCCATCACCGAAACCCGTTCAAGGTTTTCATACTCCCCCATTATCAGTCTGCGATCATTATGTTGGGTAGGCTTCAAATGGCTGCTATGATTATTACATATATATTGAAGTTTATTCCAATTTTTTGATATACATTTGCATAAGCGTGCATAAGGTAGTGGATGTGGAATGTGCATCAGGCGTGTCACATTATTAAATCGATTCGTGCGGTATTCTATCTGATCGCATCCTTTGCTTCTCGCCTGCCCGTATCTCTGAAGCATTTCATCAACTATATCAGGTGTGAAATCTTCGGTAGAAAAGACTTTGAACGGTATTTCGTCCGGGTTTAGTTTGCCCAGAGGTAGATAATTGTAGCGCAGTAAAGCATTGTAAACATAATCTTTGTTTGGACCTTGATTATTCATATTACCCGTTTTGTAGCAAACTACGATCCCAATTTCACTCCAAAATGTAGCTAAATTTGAAGAACAAGCCCCTCATAGAACGCCAGTATCTAGTCTCCCCATGTTTCAGTTTATGCTACTCAACTCGTTTAAGAAATTTTTCCGTTTGAGCTTTGAGGCGCTTATTACCCGCCTGTTCCGCGAGTTCTAACGCAGTTTCCCAATCCTTCTTTGCCGCCCAATTGCGATCCAATAGGTAATTGGCAATTCCCCGCCTAAGATAGGCGAAGGCATAATCAGGTTTGGCATCGATCGCCTTGTTATAGTCTTGGATGGCGATGAAGTGTTCGCCTAGGTCACCCCTTATCGTCCCCCGAAAGTGGTAGGCGAAAGCAAAATCATTTTTGAGGTCGATAGCAGTATCGTAATCTTCGATCGCCTCCTTGTATTGACCCAACGATCGCTTCACAGTTCCCCGAAAATAGTAGGCGTCAGCAAAATCGGGTTTCAAACTGATAGCAGCTTCATAATCATCAATAGCAGCTTGATATTGGTCGCGTCTGTACTTGGCGTAGCCCCACCTGAGGTACGTTTCGGCGGATATGGATTGTTTGCCCTGCCACAAAGGTTTTGCATTCCCTGACTGTGTGAGCAACTTCTTGATGTCGTTTGATGGAATGGCGAAATTGAGATTTTGGCCATTTTCAAGTGTTATGAGAGAGATTCCGATAACTTCGCCATTTCCGTTTAGTACAGGTCCTCCACTGTTTCCCGGGGAAATCAAAGCGGCCATCTGAAATCGTTTTTTGGCCTCCCCTTCGCGGAAGGCACTGATGGTGTCATTTGAGAACGTGCCTTTCAACCCTCTTGGGTTACCCGCTACGTAAACCGTCTCGCCGATAGTAACCGTCTCGCTGTCGCCGAGAGACAGGGGTTCAGCTCCAGCCACTGTGACCTTTAGGACAGCGAGATTGTTTTCCTCATCCGTTGCGGATACACCTTCGATGGTATATTTTGCGGACTTACCGGTCTGTGTTGCCGTACCTTTTGCCGCTCCCTCAATAACGTAGAAGTTAGTTACAATCTGGTTCTGTCCAATGAAGAAGCCACTACCAAACCCGAGGGCTTCGCCCTCCTTATCGGTCATCTCTAAATAGACCGTAGCCGCTAATGTTTTGTCGGCAATCTGTTCGGCAGTTTGGGCAGATGCCGCAGCAGTTATTAAGAGTGAAATAATTCCCAAAGCTGTGAAGTGTAGTAACGCTTTTCTCGGATTTCCCATAGCAGCATCGCTCGTTATCTGTTGGGTGATATATCCATGAAGCAGTTCGCACAACTTGTAATTTCAGGAACTTCAGATTGTAACACAGATATTAGGTAGTTTCAAGAGAAATAATCGTGCAAAGTGTTAGTCTCAACTTGTACCTCCATCTCATTTCCTATCTCAAACTTGTGTTGGATAAATGACTTTTGGCATATTTGATGAGGGCGTTTTCATGTTAGAAATGCGTTGACGGAAATTTCGAGAAGGTTTATAATATCACAACGCAAGTTTCTAGGCTCCCGTAGGTCGAGTTTCCATACTCGACAGGGCAGTGTCGAGATATGAATCTCGACCTACACAAGCGCAGGAGACTCACAATTACCTTGGTAGCTTAGAACATAAGGAACGGAGATCTCCATTCCCTACGAATAACTCGGTTCTAAGTCCCGGTAAGGGTATCGTAGTGAACAACGATCGTTGTTCACTACAACCGCTGTAAAATGTCAACAGAGCCTAGCATATCAGGAGACCCTCTTTATGTTTAAGCGATGTTTAAGCGTTATTTCATTCTCAATTTGGTTGGGATCTATAAGCAGCATCCCATTGCACTCATCGCTCTATTAATGTCGATTGTGGGTTCTCAAGCTGCATCTGCCCAACAACAGATAGCCCTAGATACCTACGCTATCTTTCAACAGAGCTGCCTCATCTGCCATGGTCCCGATGGCGCTTATAAAGAATCCCTCTTAATGGAACACAACGCACTCATCACAAAAGGAAGCGTTGTTCCGGGAAACCCCGACGCTTCTGAACTGTACAAGCGACTCATAACCACTGAAACGGCCAAACGGATGTCACTGGGACAACCCCAACTACCTTCTCAGTCAATTGACAGGATACGTAACTGGATTCTATTCGGTGCTCCCGATTGGGAGACGGTAGCTACAACCGACGGCGACTTCATCTCTCCTAGTGAAGTACTTAGCACCATTGAGACTCACCTAATGTTCCTTGCACCGTTTGACCGTGCATTTGCCCGTTACTTCACTAGGACCCATCTCTATAATGCAGGAGGGTCAACACAAATTCTGCAAGAGTATCGTAAAGCACTCTACAAATTAGTCAATAGTCTCTCATGGGGGAGTACAGTCACCAACCCACAACCCATCGACCCGCAAGGGACTATCTTCTATATTGACCTAAGACACTATGAGTGGGATCGGAATGATGGGTGGACGAAAATAGAAACGGAATATCCCTATCACATCTCGTTTGATGCACCCAAACAGTCTGCCTGCAGGACCGCATCAAGTTCGCATCGTTGTGGAAGGACGACTCGCCACCGGAGACGTGAACCGAGATGGTGTGGTCAGCATTCTGGATCTGATCCTCGTTGCACAGCAGTTAGGGAAAAGGGTATCAGCCGGTTCGGCGGTGGATGTGAACCGCGATGGTATTGTTAGTATTCTGGATCTCATTCGTGTGGCGCAGGGAATTGCCGAATCACTCGCTGCGCCGGCAATTAGAGCAGAAAGCGTAGATGCTGCGATGATAGAGGCGTGGATCGCGCAGGCACGGTTGGAAGATGACGGTTCACTCGCCTTCAAACAGGGGATCGAAAATCTTGAAAACCTGCTAGCCTCGCTGATTCCTGAAAAGACTGCCTTGTTGGTAAACTATCCGAATCCGTTTAACCCGGAGACATGGATACCGTATCAGTTGGCAGAGTCAGCAGACGTTGCGTTGACAATTTATGATATAAATGGGCAATTAGTTCGCCGTTTGGCGGTTGAGCATCAGGCGGTGGGTATGTATCAGAGTCGCAGTCGTGCGGTGTATTGGGACGGACGCAACCAACTCGGAGAGCCCCTCGCTAGTGGCCTCTACTTCTACACACTGACAGCCGGTGAGTTCACAGGGACGCGACGGATGTTGATACTAAAGTATAGGCATACTCCGTATGCCGTAACACCGTCCCGATAAAATCGGGATGCACAGCAACATTATGGTGTCGAGATATGAATCTCGACCTACAGTGCCGGTATTGTATTTGATAGGGATTTGCTTTCACCGTTCAACCCAACCTACGCCCTGTCAAATGTCAACGCGCCCTAGCAACATACGAGATTATAACAGGTTTGATATAATCCTGAATTTACCAAACATTAAAGGGAAAATGAGATGTCAGCGAAAAATTTGAAACAGCGTATTCGTGATGGTGAATTGATTTACGGTGTCAGTGTGCCAGTGTCAGCGAATCGGGATGAGATGAAAGCGATCATTGATAAAGACCGTTACGATTTTGTCATGGCGGATAGTCAACATTCGGCGTACAATGAGCCGCAATTGGTGGAATACTGCAATATTGCGGGTTCACTTGATATACCGGTCCATTTTCGGATTAAGCATACCCGTAACGCTTACCTCATTGGTAATTACCTCGATTTGGGACCGTCCGGGGTCGAGGTGCCCCAAGTGGAGTTGGAATCGACGGTGGAGGAAGCGGTTACGTGGTTCTATTACCCTCAAATCGGTATCCGTAGCGCGGGTGGCGGAAGCCGAAAAGGGATAGCCGAGCGGAGTGATCGCTTGGAATACGCGAATTGGTGGAATCAATACGGTGTCCTGTGGATGCAGGTAGAATCGGTTTCCGCAGCGACCAATGCACGAAAACTTGCCAAGCCGGGCGTGGATTGCCTCTCCTTTGGTCCCGCAGATCTCACCTTCAGCATAGAGAGTTATCCGCACCATTCATTGAAAACCGTTGACGATTGTGTGCGTCATGTGTGCGATCAACTCGCTGATACCGAGGTAGCGGTCTGCTACAGGAATGGTACGCCGGACACGCGCGAGAAATATGCCGAGATGGGAGTTACAGTTTTCCTTGAGGGACCAAGGCGTTAAAAAGATAATATTTGGTTTGTTATGTTGACTTATTCGCTTGTTAGTACTGCAATCACTGGAGATCGAAGCGCGTTGAGGCGGGGGATGCGCCGACTCGCGGAACTTGCCCATAAACATGGCATCCCCATTACATGGGGTGTTGGGGCGACTTCTGCACGATCCTTCGCTGCGGATCTAACCGAATGGCACACATCCCACGGCGATGAAGTAATGCTGATGGTCAATATTTCATCGATTTCGGGATCGGGAACGGATTCCGACGACTTGAGCCGATCCGCGGAGCATATCGTGACGATGCGCGAAAAGCTGCCGGATTATATCTCGTCGGAAAGAGATCGAGTCCAAAAGGCGATCGGATGGGCGAATCCTGTTGTCGCAGGAGCGGAACAGAAAAATCATGTGCTGCTTTACGCCTTAGAACAGATCGGTTTCGCTGGATTGTGGGGGTATGGTTGGGACGATAAAGAGGATGAGGGTTGTCCGTTTGGTTGCTTCTTTCCATCGGTAGATCGGCACAATTTCTGTGGCGCGTCCACAAGCGGCGTTGTCGGCCTTCCGCACGCCTCTCTCCTTCCCACCCAGACACCTCTTGCGTCTAAAGAAACAGCGGACACCGACTCTCAGACCCAGATATTAAACGGCGTAGCGCAGCAGGAATTCGATTGTTATGCGGCAAACGCAACGTGGAATCGTTGGTTGGCTTATATCCAGCGGATTGACCCTGTGGAGGTTGCATCTTTGACGGAGGAACAGCTCGGTCAGCTAGATGCATATCTGGCGTACGTGTGCGAGGCACCGGAGACACAGATTATGTCGCTTCCCGATGTTGTCAGCGCATGCCGAGAGAACGGCGATCAGACGCAGCCAACTTTTCTGGTCACGGATCCCAACTCAGAAGGCGAGGATGAAGCATCAACCGGTTCGGACAAATTGTTTTTCTCCTATTATGATACTGAATGTCAGTTGGTTTTTGAAGAAGGCAAGATAGAACCGATTCGGGTAACGAACTACATCTCTCCGCCAGTTAATTCGCCCAACGGTGCCGAAGTAAATCTACCACAAATTGAGCAGTTCCGCCCCTCTCGCTCGCGCAGTCAGTTGCGGATGCAGTTTACCTTGGAATCCACAAAAGCGATGCCGTATGGGTTAGCCGTCTGGGGGAATCACGATGGCCTCACGTTGGCAACCTCAAACGCACAGGAAGTGACGTGGTTAGGTGATCGGTTGTTATTTGTACGGGTTAATCTACAGGTAGGGAAAAACGAAATCGAGGTTGTTCTAACAATCTAATCAAGGGTTAAAAAAACAGTCATGGATGCCTGCCAAACAGTTAAAGCGTACTTTGGTGCACTCATTACAGGAGACACAGAGCGGCTCATCAAGATGATGTCTTTGGCTGACCACTATGTGAAGATTGGTACGGAGCCGGATGAGCATATTGAGGGCGGCAAGAACGCGAGAGATTACTATCAGAATATTGTCGCGAATGCGGCGGATATTGCGATTGATTACGAACATCTTGACGTTCAGGAGCGGGAGACTCTGGCGTGGTTTTACACGCGCCAGATATGGAGACTCAAGTGGTTGGGTAACCCCGAAGAATTGGCAGTGCGGTTGACAGGTGTCCTCGAAAAAGAGGGTGGGACGTGGAAGTTTGTTCAGATTCACGCTTCGGTCGGTGTTCCTGCGTAGCTGCAAGTGAAGAACCGGTCGATAGTCAATTTGTTTTGAAATAAATCAAAACGCAAGGACGCTAAGACGCAAAAAAAGAAAACGGAAGAATAAGAAACCGAGTTTTTCTCAAAAACTCGGTTTCTCTTCACGCTTTGTACTTTACTTTACAGGGCTTACGCAGTTGAACGCTCAAGATCCTATAGTTCGGCGATTTATCGCCGCACCACATCCCCCCAATGCCCGATAAATCGGGCAACTACAGCAGAGGCTCCATCGACAAGCCCGTAAGGAACAACGATCGTTGTTCCCTACAGAAGTGCGTAAGTTCTAACATTATTCGCTTTTTTTATTAAGGTGGTGACTTAGGTTAATCAAGGGTGAAGTTTTATGATGATGCAAGGATTCTATAGAGGAGGTGTTTATGTCTAAAAAAATCTATGCCTACGGGATGGATGGCTTTATCGTTCCAATGATGAAAAAATTTGTTGCTGAAGGATGTTTGCCGAACTTTGAAAGGATGCTCAAAGGTGGCACTGTGAACCAGACCTTTCCGTCCTTTCCGGTCTGGACACCGACGAATTGGGCGACCCTTTCTACGGGCGCTCACACCGGCACACACGGCGTGAGTCGTTGGCGTGTGGAGGTTGCCCCCGGTGAACGGATTAACAGCTTCGACGGACGCGCTCCGAATGCGGAGCGGATCTGGAATACCCTAGAGCGGGCTGGCAAAACAAGCGTTGCTGTGCACTACCCAGCAGCTCATCCATCGGGCATCAAATCCGGTTTTGTTGTGGATGGCTTTGGTCACCCCGGACACGCTAGCACCGACTATGAGGTGGCATCCTGTCAGGCGTATACGACGAGCGATCAGGTCGCTACCGTCGAGATGGACCATGATGGAACAGCTGTTCGTCGGACACAACGCAGCGTTCAACCGATTCCAGCCTTACGTCCCGCAGCTGATTGGGGAAATCTTCCGCCGAGCCAATCACCTCCGCTTGAATCCGAAATCGAAATTCATGCCCGTCTCGGCGGCGATGTCAACACCTTTCACCTTCTTGCGGTTGACACTCTTGGGAGGGGATATGATCGCCTACAGATCTGCCGGGGGAAGGATGGGGATACACGAATCGCCGAGACAGCGGTCGGTCAATGGAGCGATTGGGCGATTGAACCTTTCCAGATCGATGGTCGAAAGCAGGATGCGTCGATTCGATTCAAGTTGATGGAACTCACTCCCGGCGGGAAGAATTTGAAACTCTACCGTTCACAGGTCACTTACGCCGACGGATTTACCTATCCCGATGACCTCGCTGCTGAGCTAATTGAACGCTTTGGACCCTATCAGGAACACGCTTCTATGACGCCTTACACATCGGGGATGGCGGATTTTGATACCGCTCTTGAGGAGTGCGAATATCAGGGTATCTGGTTCGCTGATGTTGCCAACTACATGCTGCGTGAACGTGGTTGTTCCTTTTTTATCTGTCATTGGCATCTGTTTGACTATCTGAACCACATCCATCTCAACGATGTCGATCCTGTTTGTCCGGGCTACGACCCAAACAACGTAGATACAGCGATGGACTACTTCCGTCGGGCGTATCAGGTTGGCGACCGGATTTTGGGACGCATCTGGGAGGCAGCCGATGATGAAACTTGCGTCGGTGTCCTTGGCGACCATGGGGCTTACCCCGACATTCGGATTGCCAACATCCGGAAGTTCCTTGTCGATCAGGAGTTCACCGTCCTGAAGAACGGCGCGGAAGGCGTCGAACGCGATGAAGTCCTAGAGAAGGATATAGATTGGGAGCAGACCCGCGCCTATCTCAAGGATGACAAAGGTTTCGACATCTACATCAACGCTGAACAGGGAGCGGCGTTCGACGAAATTGAACGCGAACTTCTATTGGCATTACGCACTTGGGTTGATGAAGAGGTTGGGCGGACGCCCATCGCTATTGCGTTGCCGAAGCGGGATGCGTACCTCCTCGGTCAGTGGGGTGATCAGTGTGGCGATGTCATCTTTGCTTGGGACCATGGCTACGTCAGCGGCTACTACGGTCAGTGGAAAGGGATTATCGGTGGCGGGGCAGCTGGTGCACCCGAAGTGTATGGCGCACACCACGGCGGTTTCCTTCCCACCCGAAACGAGGACATCTCTTCTAGCTTTGGAACAATGTTACTGGCTGGACCGGGAATCAAAAAGGGGTATGAGCGTGATTATGATTCACACGGTTACATCCACGCCGCTGATGTTGTTCCGACGTTTTGTCATATCCTCGGCACCGCTCCACCGGCACAAAGTCAAGGTACAATTGCCCACGATCTGTTTGAAGGAAACGAGATGGCGCGAGAGCGAGATGGAAACTGAATATGTTAGGACTTACGCAGCGCGTTCATAAGTCCCCCTGAACCCCTCTGATAAGAGGGTAAAGACAAGGGAGAAGATCCCCTAACCCCCCTAGCCCCCCTTGTCAGGGGAGTTGGGGATTTAGGGGGTTAAAAATCAAAAATCTACCCCTTGTGTACTAAATTTGCGTAACTCCTGTATGTGTAGAAAATTTGTAGGTACGTAGGAATAGGGATTTTTTTTGACAATATGCTCATGATGTGATAACATCTTACTTCAATAATTGTCCTCCCCCTTTGTACCTATCTATTCTTCAAGATTTAACATCTTTGGTTCACCTAATTACATTATTAAGGAGGCACTCCTAATGGACACAAAAATTTCCGATGCAATGCCACCCAAATTTTCCAAGGTTGCACTGACATTTGATGATGTTTCATTAATCCCTGGTGAATCAAACATTCTGCCGAGTGCGGTTGATACAAGTACGCAGTTGACCCGCCGTATTCGCCTCAATATTCCAATTTGCAGTGCCTCGATGGATACCGTTACGGAATCCGACCTTGCGATTGCTTTGGCACGAGAGGGTGGTATTGGTCTCATCCATTACAACTGCCCCATTGAGCAGCAGGTCAATGAGGTTGATAAGGTCAAGCGCTCAGAAAGCGGAATGATTATCGATCCGATTACCTTGACGCCCGATAAGAAGGTTCGTGACGCGCTGGAAATGACCGCCCGTTACCGCATCGGCGGTATCCCGATTGTAACCAAAGAGGGTTATCTCGTTGGGCTAATCACCAATCGCGATCTGAAATATGAGGAAGATCCCGATCTGCCTGTGACTGAACTGATGACACCGAGCGAACAGTTGGTCACTGCCTCGCCTGGGATTGAGCTAGCAAAAGCGAAACAGATTCTGCACCAAATTCGGAAGGAAAAACTCCCAATCGTTGATGAGGAGTTTCGCTTGTGCGGACTTATCACAATCAAAGATATTGACAAGGTGGAAAAATATCCTTTAGCTTGTAAGGATGAGTCTGGGAGATTGAGGGTTGGTGCAGCAATTAGCCCTTCTTGGGATTTAGAAAAAGTGGGGCTTCTGGTTGACGCGGAGGTTGACGTATTATCAATAGATACCGCGCATGGCCATCATCGAAATGTGATCAATGCAGTGCATCGGATTAAGGCAGAATTTCCCGATGTGGACCTGATTGCTGGAAATGTTGTAACCGCTGAAGCAACTCGCCAGTTGATTGACGCGGGTGTTGATGCCGTTAAAGTGGGCATGGGTCCCGGATCAATCTGTACGACCCGTGTTGTCACAGGAATAGGGATTCCGCAGATTACGGCAGCGTACGATTGCGCACAAGAGGCGGACAAAGATGGCGTTCCAGTTATTGCTGATGGCGGTATTCGGTATTCAGGTGATATTGCGAAGGCTCTCGGCGCAGGGGCGAGTTCGGTGATGATAGGGAGTTTGCTTGCGGGTACGGAGGAAAGTCCCGGCGAAACGGTTATCTATCAAGGTCGTACCTATAAAATCCATCGGGGCATGGGTTCTTTATCCGCTATGAAGGAACGGCTCGGTAGCGAACGATACTCTCAAAGTAGTGAATCTTTAGCGAAGTTAGTGCCTGAAGGTATCGAAGGACGGGTGCCTTACAAAGGTCAGTTGGGTGATTTTGTCTATCAACTTATCGGAGGTCTCCGTGCTGCGATGGGATACTGTGGTACGCCGGACATTGAATCATTGCGGATTGAAAGCCGGTTTGTTCGGATACAGAGCAGCGGTCATCGCGAAAGTCACCCGCACGATATTGCGATTACGGAAGAAGCTCCCAATTATAGTGTAATGATGTGAGGCTATTTGAGTTATGAATACCTTTTCAGAGGAGGCATTGGTTCACCCTAGCACACATAACTGCAAACCGACCTTATCAGACACAGAGGTACTTGATTTTCTAAAAAATGGGTATCTCAGGCTTGAAGGAGTTGTGCCTGATGAGATTAACCGGCGTGTTGTGAAATATTGTGATGCACATCCTGATCTGCTCTATATGAATGACATCTTATATGAGGAGTGGTTTGTTGAAGGGGTGATGAGGAATGCTGAAGTTGCCGGTGCTGTGCGGTCATTGTTGGGCGAGGATTTCCATCTGCCAGTCCAGATGGTGAACCATCGTGTGGAATGTCCTATCGCATCAGTTGCGGGTTGGCATATTGATGGGAACTACAACTATA
Source organism: Candidatus Poribacteria bacterium (assembly GCA_021295755.1). Taxonomy (NCBI): domain Bacteria; phylum Candidatus Poribacteria; species Candidatus Poribacteria bacterium. The sequence continues at coordinate 1,570 of JAGWBT010000017.1, read as the reverse complement.
CTCATGAATTAAAATTCCTTCAGGTATTCTATTATCCACAGGACACACCGATAGAGATGGGACCGACGCAAATTGTACCCGGCACACATCTTGTACGGCAGAAGTCGAGGTTGATGGGGCATTTAGGAAATATCAAGAACACAGTATACACTGATGCACCCGCAGGCTCTGTGTTCATAACAATCTATCATATCTGGCATCGTCGCCCGTCATCAACTGTAACGGCAACCCGTAACTTGTTGAAGTATTTCTATTGGAGAACCAGTCCACCTAAAAGGGATTGGGTGATTGACCCTAACTTTGATTTTGCTACTGCTGACTATGAAAGCCCCGCCGCTGGCCTTGTTGAACAATTCCGAAGTGCAGTGAAGGTGGCAGAGATGTTTCTATGGTTATGTGGTAAACATGAGATGTTCCAAAACTTAGGGGGGCAGAGCTTTCCATTACCTGTACCCCGAACTGGTACGCCCTACGGGTTTCCTGAAGGGTTACAAAGAGAGTAACTGCTATTACCCCATGTCGAGGTGGTAGTATTGTGCTATGGTCGTAATTGATGTGGGAGATTTGTCACCCACGAGGAGACAATCGAAAAAATAGTTGTTGCATTAATATTGAAATTGTGCTACCATTCGATTTGAATTTTATCTATTGAAAGGAGAACGGCTTTCCAGCAAAGATTTTTCGCTCAACTATCAAAGCCGCGACGCTGTTTCTATGAGAGTAAATGAAGAGATGTCGTTTTGGGATAGGCTTTATATCCCTGGACTTATTAAGGGCATGCTCACGACACTGAAACATATTCCCAAGAGGAAATTTACTTATCAGTACCCGGAAGACCCACGTAGTGTTGAGGAGCGCAATGATCGCTATCGTGGTATTCATAAGCTGCCCTTAGATTCAGAAGAAAATGTCAAATGTGTGGCATGCTTCATGTGTGCAACAGCCTGCCCGGCAGATTGTATCACCATTCAGGGCGGTCCTGCGCCCGAAGGCTGGAAAACGAAAGAGGGTTATCAACGCGAAAAATATCCCGAAGTTTTTGAAATCAATATGCTGCGTTGTATCTTCTGTGGATATTGCGTCGAAGCGTGTCCAGAAGATGCAATCCAGATGACAGGAATTACACTCCCGCAATACTTTAGAGAAAGACAGAAAGAGGGCGAAGTTCTCGGTGGTTCGCGGAAAGACTTTATCTTTGATCGAGATATGCTGATAGCTAATAATGACATTCCCGAACAAGGACTTCATCCCGATTCGTAAGTACCCGAACCTGAGTTTACTTGGGTTAGTGGCTACCCAGCAGGCACGTGAGGGGTAGGCTCTACCCGACAGAATGTGCATAGATTTTTAGTCTCATACTAAAACAAAAAGCAGGCACATCTTGGCATGAACTTTTAGGGCAAGGCTTTCCATACCTCTGAGGTGCAGTAGGGGAAAGAATTGCCCATTTTTTATCGAAATATGTTAGGAAATGACTTTGGACAAGGACCAACCGAATCAAATTCAAGACCTATCCCTAAACTTTAGTTCAGATTCTCTTTTCGCTTTAACAGATAAGATAAAAGCAAGT
>JAGWBT010000016.1:36175-36931 GCA_021295755.1 Candidatus Poribacteria bacterium | reverse complement strand
AATCCCAGTGGGGATAATCGCTTGCATAAACAAGGATTTCATCGGCATGTAGCCATTCGAGGAATTTGTTCCGGTCTGCACGCGTTGGCGGTTGTTCCATCGGTTGGGAGCCAAAACGGATGTGCTGGCGAATATATTCACTCGGCAGTTTCTTGACCCATGGTGTATAATCCCGTGTTGATTTCCAGTCGGCATCCATGTGCCACATCAGTCCCGGCAACCAAAAGGTATCGTGCTCGATAAAAAGGAATCTAAAATCTGGAAATTTCTCAAAAACACCCTCGCAGATCAAGCTAACTGTATGCGCCATCGCGATCTGCGGACGTGCCATACGCATCTCCAAGTAGTATGATGGGTATCCGGCGGCGGTTGGGGCATTGGCGATGCCGGATCCCTCTGCACCGAAGTGAACGCACATCGGCAAGCCGTGCTCCTGAGCGGCTTCGTAGATCGGATGATAGAACCGATTGCCGAAGGGCATCCGGGCACCGGCGGGCATAATCACCTGAAAGACCGATGGATGCTCACCAAGTCGATGAATCTCTTCGGCTGCCTGTTGTGGATCCGTTGGAGCGATGGCAATAGATGCTTTGAATCGGGAGTCCGCCTTGACCCAAGTTTCAAGCGTCCAGTCATTGAAAGCGCGACACATCGCTGCGCCGTAATCGGAATTTGGGTGGACCGCAGCACCGTAAACGGTAGAACCCGACAGCACAGCTATATCAATCCCATGGACATCTAGGTGGTTTTCTCGTG
>JAGWBT010000016.1:35478-36139 GCA_021295755.1 Candidatus Poribacteria bacterium | reverse complement strand
TTTGTATATCCAACCCCGGGCATCATCGTGCCAAAGTCTTTGATGTGTTCTACATAATGCCGAGGCAGGTAGGGGAATAGATCTTCCTGCTTTTTTGTCGAATGATGTAAATCACAGTCAATAATGTTGATTGTCTGTGTGTCAATAGCAGATTGGTTTTGTGCGGTCTCCATAAAATCTCCTGATCAATCAAAAGTTAGACAACTAACATCGATTCAGTTTTTTCTGCGACTTTGTCTACCATTTACTGCCAAAAATCGCATCTTGTCATCCAAACCTAATTTTTGGACTTGCTATTGTGTAATCTGGTATAATTCCCCTAGCGTTTGTTTGTTGTAGGTCAACATTCTGTTGCTATCTCTTGCTCTTTTGGAATTGTCGCGTTCAGGATGCGAATGTCCCTTGAACGGAGTCGACGGATTGGATTTGACAATCTAACAGGAGCGTAGGGAATTTTTAACATTTGATCTATAAATGATACCCTACAGTTGACATAGATTCAAGTGCTGTAAACAATTACTTCCGAATAAAAGACAAGGGACATCCTCCAGAATCAATCTATGCTAGATAAATGCTAGCTCAAAAACGAAAATAGGAGGCATTTGATGAACGTTGCACAGTTATTTGTAAAATGTCTAGAAACTGAAGGTGTAGAGTATGT
>JAGWBT010000016.1:9919-35370 GCA_021295755.1 Candidatus Poribacteria bacterium | reverse complement strand
AGAGCCAGTGTCTGCCTTGGGACGCTGGGGCCGGGGGCAACTAATCTGATGACCGGTGTTGCTGATGCCAACATGGATCGCGCGCCAGTGGTTGTAGTTACTGGACAAGCTGACAGCCGGCGACAGCACAAAGAGAGCCATCAAAACATGGATGTGGTGAGCATGTTCCAGCCGGTTACCAAATGGGCAAGTCCCATTATTAACCCGGAAAATATTCCCGAAGTAGTTCGTAAAGCATTTAAGCTAGCTGAAACGGAGAAACCTGGCGCTTGCCATATTGAGCTTGCCGAAGACATCGCCTCCCAATCGACTAGCAATATCCCCATTCCGAGGCAGCGTCTCCGCCGTGCTGTGCCAGACGATAAAATTGTCGGCCAAGCCATGGATTTGATTCGTCAAGCGAAACGTCCGGTGATTCTTGCGGGCAACGGTGCTATCCGCAAGCGGGCAAGCAAGCAGCTGCGCGAATTTGCCGAAGCTACGAACATTGGCGTTATTAACACCTTTATGGGAAAAGGCGCGGTTTCTCGTCACGCTCCCTACAGTTTATTTACTATCGGCTTACAGGCGAAAGATCTCGTCGCTTGTGCGGTTGATGCTGCTGATTTAGTGATAACCTTGGGCTATGATTTGGTAGAATACCATCCCCGTCTGTGGAATCATGGAAGCCAGAAGAAAATCGTGCACATCGACTTCTTGCCAGCAGAGGTAGACGAAGATTACCGCGTTGATGTTGAAGTTGTTGGAGATCTAGCGCATACCCTGTGGATGCTCAATGAGCGGGTTAAAGACACCCCTCTCCAGTTCGATGGTCATCAACACGAGACCATTCGGGAAGAGATGTTGGCTGAATTTGCCAGACACAAAGATGATGAGACAGTCGGAATCATCCGCCCTCAAAAGGCACTCGGGGATGTGCGTGAAGCATTAGGTCCCGACGATATTTTGTTGAGCGATGTGGGAGCGCATAAAATGTGGGTTGCCCGCTATTACCAATGTGATGAGCCAAATACTTGCTTCATCTCCAACGGCTTCTGCTCTATGGGATTTGCGCTGCCGGGCGCTATCGCGGCAAAGATGGTGTTTCCAGAACGTCGTGTACTCGCTATCTGTGGGGACGGTGGTTTTTTAATGAATGTGCAGGAGATGGAGACCGCTAAACGTTTGGGAACAAACATTGTGGCGATGGTCTGGGAGGATGGCGGTTACGGGCTGATCTCTTGGAAACAGGACAACCAGTTCAACCGCCACACTAATCTCTCGTTCAGCAACCCGGACTTTGTTAAGTTAGCAGAATCCTTCGGTTGGGAGGGATTTCGAGTTAAAAATGCTGTAGACCTCGCTTCCACCTTGGACAAGGCATTTCACGCCGATAGCCCGGCACTGATTGTGATTCCGATTGATTATCGGGAAAATGCCCTGCTGACGGAGCGTTTGGGAAATATTGCCTGTCCGATATAATCGATTTTAGGCTTGACGTGGTTTGTGGGACATGCTACAGTAAGTTTTTGTTTTTTTTTGATAAACTTCCACTCGCATAATCATGAATCATACAACTACCTTTCGCCGCTTATATAACCGGAGGAGGAGTAAATGCACGTAGGTACACAGCAATTTAACACATCAGATGAAGATCTAGAATATTTGGCAAGACACGGGGTTTTCAACAAGAATGAAAATTTCATCACATTCCACCGAGCGTACGGCTGGGATGTGAAGGAGTTGAAAGAAAAAAAGGAAAAGTGTGCTAGGTTCGGTGTTGACATGGAGATGGTCGCCATCCCCCTCGCTCACCTGAATGTCAACGGGGGCGGTATCCCCAACTTCATGCTCGGTAACTATGAGGAAGGCGATAAGGAGATTGAGCTTGTCTGCAATATGATAAAGCAGGCTGCCGAGGCTGAGATACCGGCAATCAAGTACTTTCTTTGCGCACTAGAGAACCAGCGCACGGAGAGCAAACCGCCCGGACGGGGCGGTTCTCAATACAGCACATGGAACTTGAAGGAAGCGGACTCAACCACGCCGAGATTCGATGAGCCGGTCACCGCCGAAATGAACTGGGCACGGATTACCTACTTCCTTGAGCGCGTGATCCCCGTGGCAACCGAGTACAAGATCCGAATGGCTTGCCACCCATGCGATCCGTGGCTGCCACCCGGCTACAAAGGTGTCGATCGGGTGATGGGAGGATTCGACGGTTTCAAGCGTTTCATCGAGATTTGCCCCAGCCCGTATCACGGCGTCAACCTATGTCTCGGTTGTATGGCAGAGAGCGTGACAGACCCCCGGAATGAGGTTCCCGACATTATCCGCTACTTCGGTTCTCGGAAGAAGATATTCCTGTGTCATTTCCGCAACATTATCGGTGCCCGCAACAAGTTTCAGGAGGTTTGGCCCGATGAAGGGGTGATGAATATGCGCTGGAACATGAAAGCCCTCAAAGAAGTGGAATATCCGCACATGGTCGTCCCCGATCATGCGCCGGGACATAAAGATCCAGAGAGTGGTCGTCAGGCATTTGCTTATGAGTTCGGCTACATCAAAGCGATGATGCAGGCGGTCATGGATGAGGATTAAAGTTCGTGTTTGTTCCACAAGCAGCAATTTACTAGCACAAGCGTGAGAAAGCGCACGAACTCAGCAGACCAAAATATGCCCAACAATCATCTACCTCTTCACGGACACAATTGGGAAAAAGTCAAAGCCGAGATGGAAGTAGCGCAAAAGAATGACTCCCCTTGGTACAATGAGCATATGTTCATTGGGGGAAGCTACTTTGGTGGTGAAGATGTCGTGGAGGTGGCGAACGAAGCGTATCAGATGTATATCAATTATAACGCGCTCTATGCCACCAAGGTCTTTCCCAGTCTTGTCCGGTACGAAACCGATATTGTTGGGGCACTGCTAGAAATGATGAATGCGCCGATGGGGGCGAGTGGTAGTATCACCACCGGCGGCACCGAGAGCTTGATTATGGCAGTGAAGACAGCGCACGCATGGGCTCACGACCACCGTCCGGGGGCAACACCAGCCGAAATTGTGGTGCCTCATGCGGCGCATCCTGCCTTCGATAAGACGGCACATCTGATGGGAATCAAGGCTGTGCGTATGACCCAGAGTCCTGATTTTCGTGCGGACATCAAAGCGATGGAACGGGCTATCAACGACAACACCATCATGCTCACAGCGTCTGCTCCTTCCTACCCTTTTGGTGTGACTGACTCCATTTCCGAAATTGCTACCCTCGCTGAGAGACACGGTTTGTGGCTGCATGTGGATGCGTGTCATGGCGGCTTCATCTTCCCTTTTGCACGCACACTAGGTTATTCCATTCCTGACTACGACTTCGCGGTTCCCGGTGTCACTTCAATCTCGGTGGATGTGCACAAGCTGGGCTATGCCAACAAGGGAGTGTCTGCACTGCTATTGCACGATGCCAGCTTGGAGACCTACCAGCGATATACTTTCGAGGATTGGCCCTCTGGCGTGTATTCCACACAGAACCTGATGGGCTCACGTTCCGGTGGTGGACTGGCATCCGCTTGGGCGGTACTGAACTACCTGGGCGAAGCAGGCTATCTTGAACGTGTAGGCAAGATTCTTGATACTAGAGAGCAATTTCTTGATGGCATCCGGAGAATCAATGGATTGGAGATCTGGGGCGAGCCAGAAGCATACCTTATCGCCTTCGGCTCCAACGCTTTTGACATCTTTGCGGTTGATGAAGGTATGGTAGAACGCGGCTGGTTAAGCAGTCGCCTGCTGGACCCGCCAGCTATCCATCTGTTCTTAGACATGTCGCATACATCTATTGTGGCTGGTTATCTGCACGATTTGACTGAAGTTGTGAACGCAGTCAAGTCCGGCAAAATTCAGAGCAGGGAAAAAGGTGCTTTGTACTCAAGATGATGCACTTGATTAATTTCTCACGTTTACTCTGTGGAACGTAATATTAGGACATTGACAGGAGGTATTAAACGCCATGACACCCGAGGTGGCATTTAAGAAACGGAATCAATTGACTAAAGATGGATATTGTGTCGTTGACGATATTTTGACACAAGATTTTCTCGAAGAATTGCGCCAAACATCAGACCGGCTGCTCGACGATATGGAACATCCACCACATTGGAAGTATCAGGGGTCAGACCTTCACGTCAGAGGAATTGATGAGTTAGCAATTGATCGGCTCATCCACTGGCAACCCACACGCGATGCATTAGAGGCGATGGGCTTGGGTGATTTCAAGTCAACCGGCGGATTCATCATCTTGAGCAAACCGCCGGGAGGACCGCCCCTCTACTGGCACCAAGATTGGATGGGTTGGAACGACCCAATCAGCACCGCTCCGTGGCCCCAGTATCTATTTCTCTCCTACTACCTGATCGATACCACCCTTGAAAACGGCTGTTTTCGGATTATCCCCGGTACGCACTTGAAGCGTATCCCCCTGCACAATGGGTTGGTACAAGCTCATGCACAGGGCGGCTACTATGTAGAGGAGGACGATCCGTATATGTTCTGCGACCATCCCGACGCAATCGACCTACCGGTGAAAGCGGGATCGCTCGTGATCGCGGAAGGACGGGTGCTACACGCGGCGCGGGGAAACCAGAGTGACCAACGACGTACACTCTTACTGGGTTGGCACACCCGTCCACCGACGCCACCGGACTATTGGACAGGCGATGTGCCTGAAATCATCAAAAACCGTGACCCTAACGCCCAATACGAAGCGACGCGAGAACCGGGCGAATATCTTGTCTGAAGTATGATAAAGCTGTCCCCATTGAATTAGAAATGAGGAGAATCGGACTATGAAACTCGGAATTGGTTTCGGTCAGGCTGCCCTGACAGAGGAAAACCTTCAGTATGCCAAACAACTTGGTGTAACCCACGTCATCATACACGGTCCGCGATTTGGAGAACAGGGTGTTCTGGAATTTATCGAATTACTACGAACCCGAAAATTCATCGAATCGCACGGTCTAGCGGTTGCGGGCATCGAAAATCTGCCGGTAGACCACTGGGACAAAGTCCTTCACGGTGCACCCGGTCGCGATGAACAGATCAAGAAGGTTTGTGAAACGATTGAGAACATGGGTAAGGCAGGCATTCCAATTCTTGGCTACTATTTCAGTATCGCAGGGGTCTGGGGACATTGGCGCGCCTACGACAGTGGTGGTGGACGCGGCGACGCCGGACTCAAGAGTTTCGATTACAATCTCGTAAAAGATGCACCGGTTGTAGAAACAGGGCGGGTAAGCATTGAGGAGATGTGGGAGCGATTGGCTTACTTTTTGGAGCGCGTCGTACCGGTCGCGGAGCGTGCCGGTGTCAAATTGGCAGCACATCAGGATGATCCGCCGGCAGAGGAGTTGCGCGGAACGGGACGACTCCTGACGAGCCACGAAGGGATGAAGCGGTTGATTGAAACGGTGCCGAGTCCGAACAATGGGTTAGAATTTTGCCAAGGGACAGTAGCAGAGATGGGACCTGACCGGGCGATAGACGCCATTCGCTACTTCGGTGGGCAGGACAAGATTTTCTACGTCCACTTCCGCAACGTTCGGGGACAGTTTCCCAAGTTCGATGAAGTGTTTATCGACGAAGGGGATGTCGATATGTTTGAAGCTATGCGCGCGTACAAGGAGGTGGGATTCGATGGTGTCATCATCCCTGACCATGCTCCCCGCGTGGCAGGTGACAGTGACTATCGGCGTCAGGGTGTGACATTTGCACTTGGATACATGAGGGCGCTGATGCAGATGGTCGAGAAATTGCCATAGCGGATAATTGATAATCTAAATCGGGAGAATTGTATGAACAAAATCAAGATTGCTCTCATCGGTGGTGGTGGGATGGCAAATGGAGTTCACTACCCTTCCCTCGCAGCGTTTGACGATGTGGAACTAGTAGGTTTATGCGATTTAATTCCATCGAAGCTGCAAGCAACAGCCGAGCGATTTCAGATCGAAAAAACCTTCACTGACTACAAACAGATGTTGGAAGCAACAAGCCCGGACGCTGTGTACGTCTTGATGCCGCCGCAGCATCTATTCGCTCCCGTCATTCATTGTCTGTCGCAGGGGCACCACGTTTTTATCGAAAAACCTCCCGGCTTAACGCTCCATCAGACCCAAGAGATGGCGCTGGCTGCCGAGCGACATAACTGCAAGGCGATGGTTGGATTCAATCGACGATTTATTCCGCTTATGCGTCAAGTCAAGGCAATCGTCGAAGAAAAAGGACCCATCATCCAGTGTATGTCCACATTCCACAAAAATACTCCAGACGCACTATACTACGATGGGATCATTGATGTGTTGACGTGTGATGCGATTCACGCCGTCGATGCCCTGCGTTGGATGGGGAGCGGAGCAGTCAAGGCTGTGGCGAGCGATATTAACAGCTTCGGTTCGGAGCGGGAGAACAGTTTCAACGCCATCGTGAAATTTGACAGCGGTGCATCGGGGTATCTTTGTACTAACTGGGCGGTCGGTGGACGAATCCATATCTTTGAGATGCACGCTCCCGGTATCTCCGCGTATATTAATCCGGACGCAGGGGGCGGTGCCGTTATTCATAGCAGTGAGGGTGTCAAAGAGATAACAACCGTTGAGGCGGCTGGAACGGATGCCAATCATAAGGCTTATGGGTTCTACGGCGAAAATCGTCATTTCGTGGATTGTATTCAGGAAGACCGACAGCCAGACACCTGTTTTGCAGATGCAGTCAAGACAATGGAACTGGTTCAGGAAATTTACCGGAACCGGATTGATTGAGGAGCAATCAAATCTAAGTCAAAGAAGTCTATATACTCATAACTAACAAACTGTGATACAGGAGAACTATAAAAAATGCTCGTTTATATCGGAACATACACACAGGGCGAGAGCGAAGGAATTTACGTTTACCGTCTCAACACCTCCTCCGGTGCTCTCGAATATGTCAGCGTGGCGACAGGGATTGATAACCCCTCCTTTCTAGATTTGCACCCCCATAAACCGTATCTCTACGCAATAAACGAAATTTCGGAGTCTGATGGGAAGTCTGGCGGGGCTATCACCGCATTTTCCATCGATGAGGGGACTGGGGAGCTAACGCGCCTAAATCATCAATCTACAGTTGGCCCGGGACCGTGCCACCTGAGCATTGATGCGACAGGGAAGTTTGTGCTTGTGGCAAACTATGGTGGCGGTAGCGTATGTATGCTACCTATACATGACGACGGGACGTTGGGGGAAGCGACCGACTTCATTCAACACCAAGGTTCAAGCGTTGATTCGGCGCGTCAGCAGGGACCACATGCGCATTCAATTATGATTGATCCAGCCAATCGATATGCCTTCACACCGGATCTGGGCCTCGATAAGATCTTGATTTACAAGATCGACCTGACAAACGGGAAACTGATCCCGAATGATCCACCGTGGGCGGAGGTCGCCCCGGGCGGAGGACCGCGTCATTTCGATTTCCACCCTAGCCGAAAATATGCCTATGTCATCAACGAAATGGGCAATACAGTGACCGCTTTCACTTACGATGAATCGAGCGGAGCACTCACGGAGATCCAAACGATTCTGACACTCCCTGACGATTTTGATGGGACGAGCCACACCGCCGATGTCCATGTCTCACCATCGGGGAAGTTCCTCTACGGCTCCAATCGAGGTCACGACAGCATTGTGATTTTCGCGATCGATTCAGCAACAGGCACCCTCACCTATGTCGATCATGAGTCGACGCAGGGCGAAACACCGCGCAACTTCGCGATTGATCCGACGGGAACCTTCCTATTTGCCGAGAACCAAGGCACGGATACCATTGTCACATTCCGCATTGATTCCGACACAGGAAAGCTGACAGCAACGGGGCATATAGCCGATGTGCCGATGCCTGTGTGTATAAAGATGAGGTAGGCTTTGAGTATAAAGAGGTGAAATTCTATGCGTACGATTCCTACAGATACGTCTCAACCAACAACTCGCGTTCCTATTGAGGATTCCCTGCCGGACCAGCTCGTTAGTTTTGGCGGTGACGGTGAACCCAAATCGGCTCGTTCCATGCTTCAGACCTTAGTTGAATTCGAGGAAGAGATTGGGCTTGACTCAGACAGCTATTCACTGGGGGGCAATGTCCAACAGATTGAGGAAAAAATGGCGGAGCTGTTGGGCAAGGAAGCCGCCGTTTTTATGCCGACCGGCACCCTCGCAAACCATCTTGCGGTTCGAATACTCTGTGGAGATAAGCCACGTGCAGTTGTGCAAGAGCAGAGCCATCTGTATCAGGACAGCGGCGACTGCGTTTCCCGTCTCAGCAATATCAACCTCCTACCGCTGGCGAAAGACCGTCCTCATTTCACGATCGAAGAACTGAAACGGGCGGTCGAGAATTCCGAGTTGGGACGGGTGCTGACTCCGGTCGGTGCTCTCATGATCGAGAGTCCTGTTCGACGTCAGGAGGGCAAGGTCGTTCCCTTCGATGAGATGCGGGCGATAACCAACTACTGCCGGGAGCGAGGAATCGGCACCCATCTCGATGGCGCGCGTCTCTACATGATGTCGGGTGCGACGGGGGTTTCGGTGAAGACGTACGCCTCCCTATTCGACACGGTATATGTATCCCTGTACAAGTATTTCGGTGCACCATTCGGATCGGTGTTGGCGAGTACCTCCCAATTCTGCGATGGGCTATACCATGACCGCCGTATGTTCGGAGGAGGTTTAGCGTCTGCCAATTTTGCGGCGGCATTGGCATTGAAAGGTGTGGAGGGATTTGAGGAACGTTACCACACCGCCATGAAACGTGCCACAACGTTATTTGATAAACTAAACACACTGGCGGGTATCCACGTTGGCCGTATTGAGAACGGCTCCAACATCTTCCCGATGGATTTGTCCCGGGATCTGGATTTAGATAAGTTTGTGAAAATTCTTCAAGAGCGGTCGGTGTCTGTTTCTGTGGGGGATCCGGATATACGGCGGAGCACACTCAGGGTGAATACAACCATCTTGAGGCAGGATGTTGATACACTATTCGCTGCCTTTTGCTCCGCTCTCGAAGGTAGTCGGTTATGATCTATTCTTCCTATAATAAAGTGGAAATCTATCAAGGGCACACATATGAATGAAGTCTATGAATTAACCGTCTGTCCATGGACGCCCGGCCATCCGCGGAATGACCACCAACTTATCTTTCCGTTGAACGATGGTCGTCTGATGCTGGTTTGGTGCGAATACTACGCGGACAGTCCTTCACTTGTCATGTTTGTACCGTACGCCCACCGACGGATTGGGGACAACATGCCGTGCCGCATCTCAGCAAAAATATCCACCGATGTCGGACGGAGTTGGAGCGACACATTTACCCTGCAAGATAATATTGGCAATATGAACGTGAAACATCCAAACCTGCTCCGACTCCCGTCAAATGAGATTCTATTCACCTATACCGTACGCAACTCCGTCAGTGATTTAAGGATTTATATGAAGCGTTCTAACGATGAGTGCGAATCGTGGAGTGACCCTCGCCAGATCTCCTCGCTGTCGGGAATGAATTTCACTAACTGCGACCATATCCTTCAACTCCGTTCTGGTAGAATCCTGCTGCCCGCACATCACGGCGCATTCCACGGGAGGGGAGACCACTATCAGGCACTTTGCTACCACTCCGATGACGATGGTCACACGTGGACACCGAGCAAGGTAGGGATGGACCTACCGAAACGGGGTGCCGAAGAACCTTCCATTGTGGAGTTGCAAGGTGGTTCTCTCCTTGCAGTCATTAGGAATAGTCTAGGCACAGTTTACAAGTCCTATTCCAATGATGGTGGGGAGAGTTGGACACCGCCCGAATCGACAGGACTAGCGGCACCAGCCTCTCCACCACTGTTGAAACAAATTCCTACCACGGGTGATTTGTTGCTCATTTGGAATCATAACGCCGACCTCGACCACCCCCATCAGGGCGATAGAAACCCGTTGACAGCAGCCATTTCTAAAGACGAAGGGAAGACATGGGAAAATATCAAGGACATCGAAAACCATTTGGGATACGACAGTGCCTACGCTGCGGTGACCTTCGTTGACGATGAAGCGCTCGTAACCTATTACACTCGTTCCATCGCAACCTACGGCGAATCGGTCAAGCTGAGGATTTTTTCGATAGATTGGTTCTATCAGTAGAACGGTTGCGGTATACCGCTTCACCCGTTGAATCTCCTCTCATGGCAAACCTTTATTAGGTCAAGTAGGGTTGTTTAGCGAGGTGTCGGGATTCGGAGATCCCTCCTACAGAAGCACTCTCACCGCAAACCCCTATTACTGGTATGACTTTAACCTTGACGAGGTGACGGGCTTTGGCTTACAATGCGTCGTTGAACGTCCAATACCGGTTTAGACTTTTGTTGCCCCTAAAGACTATTGACTATGGAAAATTGCAAAACAATGTCGGTTTAATAAAGAAAATCACGATAGATTTCGATTAAACAAGGAGATTATATATGCAAGCTATTGATGCAGTTGCACAAATTTTGAAAACTGAAGGTGTTGAGAACCTATACTGTTTCCCGGCGAATAGCCTCATTGATGCCTGTGCAAAGGTCGGCATTCGGCCAATCATGGCGCGAACAGAACGGACACTGATCAATATGGCAGATGGATTCAGTCGCATTTCCAACGGTGACCGTTTGGGGGTTGCATGTGTCCAGTCCGGTCCCGGTAGCGAGAATGCGTTCGGTGGGGTCGCCCAAGCGTTTTCGGATTCTGTTCCGATACTGATGCTACCAGGCGGGGTCGCTCGCCGTACCCACGGTATCCCCACCCATTTCCAGGCGGTTCCAAACTACGGCGGTATCACGAAATGGGTCGCTCAAGTCAACTTTCCAGATCGGATCCCAGCCATGATGCGCCGTGCGTTTAGTCTGCTCCGGACGGGACATCCGGCACCGGTGATGCTTGAGATTCCGACCGACGTTGCCAGTGAAGATATCGACGACAGTTTCGACTACAAACCCCCTGAGAAAATCAAACCCGCTGGCAATCCCAGTGACATCGCAGCGTCGGTGAAAGCCTTGCTCGCTGCAGAATCTCCAATCCTCCACGCAGGACAGGGAGTCCTCTACGCCGATGGAACAGACGAACTGATAGAATTTGCAGAATTGACGGGTGTTCCTGTGATGACGACAATGGCTGGCAAAAGCGTGTTCCCTGAAAACCATCCGCTCTCTCTCGGTGCTAGTGGACATACCGGTACTGGGATGGTTAAGCATTTTCTGGGGAAAGCAGACCTTGTCTTTGGACTTGGTTGCAGCCTATCAACATCGGTCATGTCCACACCGATTCCCGATGGAAAAGTGTTGATCCACAACTCGATCGATGAACTGGATATCAACAAAGATTACGCAGCCGATTATGCGATTATCGGTGATGCGAAAATTGTCTTGGGACAACTGATTGATGAAGCGAAAAAACAGTTGGGTGGAGGCACACGCGGTAGTGACGCAGTGGTGGGAGAGATCAAAACCGTGAAGGAGCAGTGGTTAGCGGAGTGGATGCCAAAACTGACCTCGGATGAAACTCCTATCAACCCGTATCGTGTTGTTTGGGATCTGATGCAGGCTGTAGATCGGACACAAACGATTGTCACCCATGATTCAGGGAATCCGCGCGATCAGGTCCTCCCCTTTTACGAAGCGATAACCCCGCACGGCTACATCGGTTGGGGCAAATCCACGCAGCTGGGATACGGGCTTGGATTGATTATGGGTGCGAAAATGGCTGCGCCGGAAAAACTCGCTGTCAACATCATGGGAGATGCCGCCTTCGGTATGGCGGGAATGGACTTTGAGACCGCTGCGCGGGAGCGAATCCCCATCTTGACGATTATGTTCAACAATTCGGCACTTGGTGGCTACGAGAAGCACATGCCCGTCGCAACGGAACGCTTCCAGACGAAGTTTCTATCCGGCGATTACGCGAAGGTTGCAGAAGGATTAGGAGGATACAGCGAAAAGGTCGAAAATCCGGCGGACATTATTCCCGCTATTCAGCGTGCCCAGAAGGAGACAGAAGCGGGTAAACCTGCCCTGCTTGAAATCATCACGCGCGAAGAAACCGACTTTTCGCAGGGAATTTAGCCATAAGATGTGAGGAGTGGCTGATTAAGTGTTAATTAGCCACTCCTCAAATCCCATCACCGGAGTTCGCAATAGAAAGGAGTCACCACTCATGGCAGACTATCAACCGCTCGATTTGTCAACATTATGCAACGCAGGACTCGAAGTTTTAGGCGCAAACGTGGATGCCCCCTTAGGCAAACAAGCTTTCCGTGGTCTCCCATTTTTGGTAAACGCGGACGGTTCAAAATGTTTCATTGCACTTAATGACGCTTCGGGAAACGTGACTATTCCTGTCAACCAATCTGCACGTCGTATTATCATCGCACATCGACTGTTAGACTCTGACCTGATGGAGGGTGGAGCACTAGGAAAACCTGTGGCGGATTATGTGTTCCGTCTAGCGGAAGGTACCACAATCCGTATTCCCATCCGTGAGCGATTTGAAATTGCAGATCTCGGTGGTGGAGGCTCGCCATTCCACGCACTCCCGGATCAGAACGACCAACTGATGTCGCGTCATGAGGGGAAATGGGAGGAGATGGGTCGGCGTCAGACCGAAGTATCGCGCGGTACAGCACGAGGTTACTACCTGTGGGCTTGGGAAAATCCCCATCCAGACCGTGAAGTCGAAGCACTGGAGATTATTCCGAGTGGCCCCCGTTTCATCATCGCTGGCGTTACACTCTCGCATCTCGACGAGCATCCTTTTGTCAGACAGGGTAAGCGTGAAGCGCGCCTGATCCTGACCGATCCTGAGGACGCAGAAAAGCCGTTCGACCTTGACGTGGAGGTGGATCGGGGGATAGCGACTTATGTTCACCCCTTGCCCGAAGCGTCAGTCGATGATTTCGTCGACGATGATTTCGCCGGTTGGGGGGAAGCGCAGAACCCCAAGTCGAGCCCAGCCTATGTCGAGGTTGCTGCCATTCCGTCAGCGACCGTGACGGTAAAACAGGGTGAGGAAAAGGTTGGCGAGGTTCAGTGGGGCGATGTCGAAGAGAAGAAAGTGGTCGAAACCTCACGAATGCGTGTGGAACTCTTGGACCGTGGACGGAATTGGGTTCACGTCAACATCCTTGATGACGACACGGGCAAACCCGTCCCTTGCCGTGCTCACTTCCGTTCGCCGGAAGGGATTCCCTATCAGCCATACGGACATCACAATCAGGTCAATTCTAACCTCGGCAGTTGGCATATTGACATCGGCGGTGATCTCCGACTCGGACAGATCACTTACGCTTACATCGATGGTCGTTGTCAGGGGTGGCTACCGCGCGGTGAGGTCATCGTGGATATCGCACGCGGATTTGAGTATGAGCCTCTACGAACACGGGTGAACATCGAACCGGGGCAACGCGAACTGACTTTGCGCCTCAAACGATGGGTTCACATGAACGCGGAGGGCTGGTACAGCGGCGACTCGCATGTTCACTTCCTTTCGACACAGGGGAGTCACACGGAGTCGCAAGGCGAAGACCTTAATATCGTGAACCTGCTCCCATCGCAGTGGGGCAATCTCTTCACAAACACGGAGGACTTTACAGGAAAACCGAGTATTTCGCAAGATGGGAACAACATCGTTTATGTCGGTCAAGAGAATAGACAGCACTTTCTGGGACATCTCATCCTCTGGGGGTTGAAAGAGCCGGTGATGCCGTGGTGTAGCGATGGTCCCGGAGAATCTGAACTCGGTGGAACGTTAGAAATCACGATGAGTGATTGGGCGGATCAGTGTCATGAACAGGGTGGCTCAGTCATCATCCCACATCTCCCAAACCCAAACGGCGAACCTGCCGCACTGATTGCCACTGGTCGTGTGGATGGTGTGGAAATGCTGCGTCATGCACCGTTTAATCACCTTGAATACTATCGTTATCTCAACTGTGGTTATCGCTTGCCCTTAGTTGGCGGAACGGATAAGATGAGTAGCGATGTGCCTGTTGGTATTTACCGTACCTATGCCTATCTACCGGATCAAGAATTCACCTATGATAACTGGTGCAAAAGTGTGTCGCAGGGACGGACATTCCACAGTGGCGGTCCTATCATTAACCTCACCGTGGATGGGCACAATATCGGTGATACAATGCAGTTGTCGGGGGCTGGTACGGTGGAGGTCGAAGCGTGGGCGGAAAGCATCTTTCCTATTCACACGCTCGAAATCGTCCAAGCAGGGCGGGTGGTCGCTTCGACAGAAGATAGCAAAGGTACACGGCGATTGGAGTTGAAGGCACAAGTAAAAGTGGATGGACACACTTGGATTGCGGCTCGATGTGGCGCACCCAACTATACTAGCATCCCTCATCACGATGGCTGGGGACGAGGGATATTTGCCCATACTTCGCCGATTTATGTCGCTTGCGGTGGTGAGTGGTGGATGTTCGACAAGGATGCTGCACAGTATATGCTCACGCTCATTGACGGCAATCTGACCTATATCCGTCAAACCGCCGCCCGGCACGAGCCCGGCATGGCAACGCACCATCACGGTGAAGATAATCATCTCAGCTACCTAGAGCGCCCCTTTGTCGAGGCGCGTGCAGCGATTCACCGGCGGATGCATCAATTGGGGATAGCGCATTAGTGAAACGTGAAACGTAATGTGTTTCTCTTTATGTAACGCAAGTTGTTAGTAGCCGGCATATTCAAACCAATAGCCCCTAATGTTTGTGCAAATTGTATCATTTCTGTAGGTCGATTTTCCATAATCGACGTTTCAGCGTCGAGATGTGAATCTCGACCTACAGGTTCTGATGGATTTCCAATAACTAGCAACTTAGGTTTATGTAGTTGTTGTCAATGTCAAACAAAACAAAAAGCAGAAATAACGGAGGTTCTGTCCATGACCGAACTGATGTCAAGCGGCTCCGATAAACCAGAAGATTTTAGTTTAACTAAGGAACAGATTACACAGTTCAAGCTCAACGGTTTTCTCGTAGTCGAAGATGTGCTATCTCCGGAGGAAGTGAAAGCGCTTGCCGCCCATACCGACCTAATAGCAGCTGGCAAGGCAGAAAACATTCCGGAAACTAGCATTCAACTTGAAGCGGTTTTCCGAGAGGGTTCAAAGCCTGTCACGAATCAGGTCTTATCGGTCCGTAAGCTATACAACCTTGCTGTCTACGACGAGGTGATGTGGGCGCATGTCTGTAACCCCAAAATTGTGAATATTATAGCGGCACTGCTGGGCACCGATGACATCAAGATGTACGGCGATCAGCTATTCATGAAAGCGCCGGAGGGAGTGGGTACAGCGCAGCGTTGGCACCAAGATTCTGCCTCATGGCGCGACATCTTTCCGAAAGATTTGGTTACTGCATGGACATCCATTGACCACGCAACGATGGAGAATGGGTGTCTGAATTTCGTTCCCGGAACACATCGCTGGGGCATGATGCGTGGCGAGCAATTAGCCCCGTTTCTGGAAGACTTGGGAAGCGACGAATGGCCGATTGTCCCTGTACCGTTAAAGCCCGGCAGCATTAGCTTTCACCACAGTCTCACGCTGCATCAAAGCGGTCCTAACAACTCGAACACGCGTCGCCGCGGCTACGCCGTACACTATATGCGCGCGGTTTCTCGCAAAGACGAATCGGTAACCGATGCGCCCAAGATGCCTCCCTTCAAGCAGGTGCGAGGGAGAGCCTGGCCGGGACGTGTGTGAGGGCTGAGAGGAAAATGTCAAATCGACAACGGCTGGTGATAACAGTCTTTCTATTGCTTGCGAATTCTACCTTTGGATGTGCAATCTCGGTGGCTCTGGCAAATCCTCCACACCTTACCTCTGCAACTCCACTGTCGCAAACTGCCATTCAGTTGCGATTTGACCAAACACTAGACCCTGAATCAGCAGAGAATGTGTCAAATTATCGAATCGAGCCACGGGTTGAGATTGAATGGGTAACGCTCGATTCACGGATGAATATCGTACAACTGTACACCACTCTACTCGAAATTAACAAAAGATATATCCTGAGAATTGAAGGGTTAATTGACGCAAAGGAAGAGGTGCCTATCACCCTGCCGGAAACGATGGAGATAACCTTTGGTGAAGGTCAAGGGGTGACGTTTTCAGAGGTCACGCGAGATACGACCTTGATTGTCCATCCGCAAAAGAAGGAGAGAAACTATAACGCCGGTGGGGAAGAGTTTTTACTGTGTACGCCTATCGGCGGTGTCTTTTTTGTCTCTTTTGACATCATGGAGGCGTTTGAGGAAATCGGTATCATGGGGGAGGCTAGCATCTTGGAGGCATCGGTCAACCTTTATGTGGAATCTGTTGACAATGATTCCCCCCAGCAGATTATTATTCGGCGTGTTCTGCTCCCTTGGCATGAAGGCGTACAAAAATCGCAGCCAGCCCAAGAAAACGAGCTCACCTATAACAGTGCGATGCACCAAAATTTCCCGTGGAATAAACCACCAGCACAAGCGATGTTGGAAGGGGTTAACGGCGAGGACGCGAGCGATTACAACGGCTCGGAGGATGTCGCGTATCAAATTGATGGATTGACCGAAATCGGAGCAGCCGAAAGGCGATATGTCTGGAGTGGGACTCCGGTGACAGAAGCCGCCCGTTTTTGGTTGGCTAACCCCGATTATAGCTACGGCTACCTGTTTGCGCTGCGGGATGGCACGGCATCGGTCCGTTTTTCCTCGAAAGAGCAGCCCAATGAGACTCTCCGGCCTGTCCTGACGATTCGATATCGGACACAGGTAGAAAACAACGAGTAACGCGCTGGGGGAAACACCAGTTATGTTGTCAGATAAGTCCTTATCTGAGCCAATGTTCGTTCGGATGCCCCCAGATTTTCCTCAATGACCTGTTTTCCGATTTGCCCCATTCGAGTCCGTTTTGCCGTATCGGAGAGCAGCGACGTGAGCACTTCTACCATCGCCTCGGCGTTATTAATCAACTGAGCTGCTCCTCGCTCTTTTAGGATGCCTGCTTCATAGGCATTATGAATTGTGGGACCGAATAGAATCGGTTTCGCCATCGCCGCCGGCTCCATCACGTTGTGAACGCTCCCGTGGAAACTCCCACCGACGAAAGCAACATCTCCCAACCGATACAGTTGCGCTAATAAACCAATGGTGTCAATTACGATGACATCAGTTTCGCTCAGATTAACACCTTCCTGTAATTCCGAAATACATATCCGTGAAAGCCCCAGATGGTCAAGCTGCGCCTGGATCTCATCAATCCGTTCCGCTGTTGGCTCATGGGGCACAAGGATTAAATGCGGTAGGGTCTCGCTATCGGGGTTATGTGATGCGTTTTCACGTAAGCGGTGATAGGCTTCAAGCACTACCCGTTCCTCCTCCAAATAGGTACTTCCTGCAATCAAGATTGGACGTGCTAAGGTCGATTGACCCGGAAAAAATTCGGTCTCCCCATTGATAGCAACTGCGCGTTGATAGACACGATCAAAGCGGGTATCCCCTGTTACCTCGATCTGTGCGGACGGCGGACATATCATACGAAACCGTTGTGCATTGTCCTCCGAAATCACACAGTGAACCGAAATATACCGATGGACCTCTCTGAAGAATGGGCGTGCAAAGGACGCTAACCGTTTGGACTTCGGGTGCAGCGTTCCCGCAATGAGCGCTATCGGTACCCTGTGCTTGGCGGCATGCCAAACGAGGTTGGGCCAGATGTCAAACTTGGAGAAGACGAGTAGAGAGGGCTTAATAATTTGAAACAGACGTTTTGCGTTTCGAGATGTATCCAACGGAAGGTAGATAGCGGCGTCGTGGTGAGGATAGCGCGTGACATTGGGGTGGACGGAGGGAGAGAAGTAGGTTAAGACGATGCGCACCTTATCTTTGAGCCCTTCGATGAGTGGCTTGGCTTGCTCAAATTCGCCGACAGAGGTGAAATGAAACCACGCTGTTTGGTTCAGTTCTCGTGCTGAATTCAATTGCCCTTTGATTGAATCGAAAGCACTCCGCCGCCCGGCGAGTCCTTCGCGAATCTTGGGACTAAAACGGGCGGCGGTGTAAAACCCAACGGTTAGCGCGGGAATTACAAGGGTGTTATAGAGCGTTTTCCAGAGCATGGTATTACACGGCGTGCTTATAGTGCGGAGAGGATTTTGTCTTTGAGCGTATCTTTGGGATGTGCACCGACAATTTGCTCGGCAACGTCCCCTTCCTTAATGACTAGGAGCGTTGGGATACTACGAATACCATATTTCATTGCAGTTTCACGGTTATCGTCTACATTCAGTTTGCCCACTTTGAATGTGCCAACATGCTCATCAGCCAGTTGTTCAAGTGATGGGGCAATCATTTTGCAGGGACCGCACCATTCTGCCCAAAAATCAACAACAATCGGTGTATTGGAATTCAAAACAGTGTCTTCAAAGTTATCATCAGTAATTTCTAAAACATTCTTAGCCATGAGTTATCTCCTTGCGAACATGGTAGTTAAAAAAGCATTAATATGATACCCTACAAAATCGACAGAGTCAACAGTATTACCATCAATTTGCGTCTGGCATTGCCCGTAAATCGTTCACCGTCTTTTTGAGATTTTCAGCGATTTCCTTTTGTACGAGAAAAACTGTATCCGGTGCATTCTGCAAGCGTCCGTAATGGTGTTCATCATCAGCGAGTTTTCCGATTTCCAGTAGGTGCTCTGTTCGATCTTTTAGTGTGACGATAAGTCGAATTTCCGGGGTATCAAATCCTGTCGTGGTTGTGGGGGGTGACACTGCTAAAAACGCTTCGACTGTCAACCGGTTTACCTGCTGGATGATATTGCGAACCGCTCCGTTTTTTGTTTGTTCTTGTACTGGATGCGTGAGTCGCCAATTCGTTCCCTGTTTTTGACAGGTAAGGTTGACATCGCCGTGCTTCAAGACAATTTTAGCAGCATCGTCACCGTCAAAATCGAGGATCTGTTTGTTTCGGAGTCCCGCAACTCTCCTCCCAACGAGGTCGAGGAGTTCTTTCTTGACTAGAAAGACGGGGGTAGCGTTTTGGGCTTTGACATAGACATTATCATCCTTCATCTTGCCCACAAGCAGGATAGCAGGTTCAGCGCTCGGCACCATAAATGAAGCCTCAATCGAGGGGGCATCCAAGCCGTAAGGCTGAAGGTTCTTCGGTTGATCCTCGACAAACGCAACAGCCCTCAGGGCATCTACGCCAAATAGTAGGTCATCAACTGCCTTCCCATCTGCCTTCAGCGCAACCGGCGAGGTAATCTCCCATTCACCGTCCACATTTTTCTGACACACTATCTCGCTATCGCCTTGACGGATCGTAAACCGATGGGTGGCTGTGCGCTGAAAGTCGATAACCCGTTTATCGCGGAGATCGAAAACAGTTCTGTTCAATTTCGTGTAGATCTCTCTGTTGACCGCGTAAACGGCACGGTGGTCTGAACGTGCGACATAAATCCGTCCGGGTGTCTCTGCATCGCTACCGATTTGTAGTTCTTGTATCGGATCATCAGTCGTGAATTGGAGTGTGACAGTCACTCTTGGTTGCGAAAGCCCGTAATCGGCAGGATCATATTCACCATCTGCCTCAAAGACCACTGCCCTCAAGCTGCCAAGTGCGGATAAGATAGCTTCAATCACTCTGGCATCGGCTTTTGACTTCACTGGTTGAATCATTTCCCATCTGTTCGTATCGCCTGTTGTATCGGGATTTGAATCGACCTGTTTCTTGCAACGAATTTCGGGCTGGTCTCCCACTTGAAGATGGAGTGTTCCAACCTCAGCCGGTGAAAACTTGAAGACGTTTCGATCCCTTAGATCTGAAGGTGATTTTGTAAAATCATCAAGTGCACTCGATTCGATCAGAAAGATGTGAGATTCAGATCGCTCCTTTGTATAAACAGAATAATTGACAGTCCTATCACCGATGAGGAAGACTTTGGCTGGAGTTTCTCCCACTGTCCACAGTTCGATTTGGATATTGGGTGGCTGTAGGCCGTATTGCGCTAGATCTTCCGCTCCGAGCGTCTGCTTGATCTTCTTTTCCAACAGATCTTGCAGCATCTCATTAATCTTCGATGCGTCGGCATCAGCGGTAAAGGGTGCCCGCAATTGCCACATATCATCGGTGTTTTTCGCCAACGTTAGGGATTGATACGATTCGTCCTTGAACGACAAACGAATCTGGCGAATCTTGTCTTTACTGAGCGTGTAAACCTCGCGAATCTTTTGCTGATCGGTCTGTGACTCCTCTGCATCGGGAGCTGGACGCCCGAAGAAGAAATATGCACCACCAAGTAGGACAAATACTACAAGGATAATCAGTGTTGTTTTGAAATTCATATATGAGTCACCTCCTATATAACCTGTGTGCCATCCCACCATCCAATCTATGACAAGCTAAACGTTCTCTTTTGGCAGTTGGTAACAAGCGACTTTCGTCTTTTCGCGTGTGTAGTAACCGCATCAGATAAACCGGCTACTTTGCAACAATGACTGTGCCGGTATCAAAACTCTCACCCACTTGCATTTGGTAGATGTAAACGCCGCTTTCGACGAAATTCCCGACTTCATCCTTGCCGTCCCATGCCAAGTCACGCTCACCCGGATCTGCAGCCTTTAATTCCCTGACGAGCACACCGCTTATATTAAAAATAAGGACACTAAACTCGCCCTCAACGCCTTCAATAGCGCGATCGGGAAATATAACGCGATTAAAATCGGGATTGTCCGAGAGAGGGGTGAACGGATTAGGAAACGGTTTGCCTAGGATGCGCAGGACTTGGGAAATCTGTTTCGAGTGATTGCCCACTTCATCCACCGCTTCAATAGCGTAGGTAAAAACGCCGATCCCGAGTGTGCGTTCATCCACAAACACATTGGCTTCCTCTACAGAAATTTCCACACTGCTGCCGGTCCGGTCTATTAGAGGCGTGAGTTGTACCCCGGACCTACCGAAGAGTAGCCTATACTTGACGACATCAGGGGTTGGACTGGCGGTCCAACTCACGTTGATTACATCGTCGGATTCAACAACGCCAAGGCGTTCAGGGGGTTGAGGTGGAGCGGTATCCGGTAAGACTTCGATGATGATAGTATCGGAACGCTCAGATCTCAATAGCGGTGTTTTATAGGCTTCAATTGCGTAATCGTGCGTTCCCGGTGCGACATTCACATCCAGAAACATCTCAGTATTCCGACTGGAATCGAGCTCGACTTTGATGTCAATCCGTGGTGCATCGTCGCGATAGATAAAGTGGCCAATCACATCTGGATTATCGGATTTCTGCCAAATCAGAGTGACATCGTTTTCACCGTTTGCATCCCTTGTGCCCCTGAATCTTTCGACCGGTTCGGGAGGTACGTTGGGGATGATTTGCAAGGTAAAATCGTCGTTATTTAATTTGCCATCTGTGTTGCCCGGTTGGATAAATCCGCCAATCGGTACATCGTCCAAATTTCTGAGACGTGCTCTAAAAGTAACTTCTTCGGCAGTGACATCTTCTGCAAGCGTGGGATTCGGTGCTTTGCCATCGAACACAATCTCATTGAGGGTATTCTCAAGATCTGTGATTGGTTCGTCTAAACGAACGTGTAACCGATTACCTGCGGGCTCTGGAACGGCACCGATCTGTTGACCGTCACGAGAAAAGGATTTAAAGTTTGATGGTTCAACGACGAATCCTGCTGGTAGTATAATTTCAATTGTTTTGATGTCTTCATCAACCGGTTTAGCGAGCGAACGGTCAATCCTTAGGGTGACGATTAGTGTCACTGTTGAGCCTGCGGGAACCAGCCCTTGGTCGTCGTCTTTAACGTTGATTTCGCCTATCGATGTAACCGCTGCAGGACCACTAACTGCAAAACATGCCACAAAAAAGGCAATCAATCCAGCAAGAAGATGAGGTTGTCTTTTCTCGTTCATTTAAACGTAAGGTTCAATGAGAACCGTTGGGTTGTGTTGTCCGCTAGAATTCCTGTGACTATCTGAAAAGCGTAATCTAGTTGGAGTCGAAGTGCAGCGACTGGCAGTTTCACACTGCCGCCGAGTGCAATACCGGTTGCGCGATTGACACCGCTCCTTAGTGAATAGCCCGCACGGACACCAATCATTCTGTTGAGCCACAATTCGGCACCGGCGTGAATCTGTCGATCCCCATCTCGAAAGGTAACTTCAAAAAGCCCCAGTCCTGACTTGAGCACTTCCCGCAGCGCTTCCTGCTTGGTAGTAGCAGCGATTGCGGCAAGGCGATACGCTAAGCCGACACGAATGTTTCGGGGAACGAGATCTTCTCCTACTTCAGAGACGCTGACATTTGCAGGGAACAAATTTTCCGCTGAGAGCCCAAGGGTTAAGCCTACCACCGGATTTGCCAGCATACCGAGATCGAAAGAGAAGTCAGCGGCGGAGGTATGGGCGAAAAATTGAGAGTTGTTGTTAAGATGCGCGGTAACGGATTCGTTATTCTTAGCGAAACGATTGCTAAAGGATTTCAGGTTAAAACCTAGCGCAAACTTCTGTAAGAAGGTTTTTCCGTAAGATATGGTAATGGTTTGTTCCCTATAAACCTCTGAATCTTCACTCAAGATACCAATACTTGCACCGAACGAGCCTACAGATCGCAGCGGCAAGACTCCACCAATGTGGTTATAATTGATGAGCCCTCTGAACCGTTGTGCTGTTGTCATGCTGAGGTGAGCAGTATCAATGTAACCAAGTCCGGCAGCGTTGTAGCTGGCCGCATTGCCATCATCAGCTAGTGCCACGAACGCACCTCCCATTCCGAGTGGTCGTGCCCCTACACCGATATCATTAAATGCGGCGACAGCACCTCCTGTACACAAGATCAGCAGTCCAATTATACTGATAGCGATTCGCATCTTATTTTTACCCCTGCGATTTTTCGTTGCTGAACAGAGATAAATCCTTCGCTTTTTTAATCTGTATTGAATCTTCAGGAGTGAATCTCCAGCTACTTGGTGCTAGGCTTGGACAGCCCGCCGCACATTTAAAGCCTTCTCATTCTTCAAGTGGGATAGCGTGTGCTACGAAGCGGTTCGTGATTGCAGTTTTTCGCCATCTTGATGTGTCTCGGAAATCAGACCGGAAACCATTCCTGCAAAAAAACGTAACTCACAACGCACATATCAGAAATTATCCATAGTTCTTGTCGACGGTGGTTGCGAAATAAATAACCGTTCAACTGAGTTTGATTTTTATGCCGGTGGCGACCATACGCCCAGCACGTTCTGCTGCGGTTTCGATGAGTGTTGTTGCGTTTTCAATCGCCGTTTCCAGAGCCATCGGTTCGGGGACAATATCAATCATCGCATCAATTCCTGCATCATAGACGCCATCAGAATTATCAGCGATACTACCGGCTATCGCAATCACAGGGATGTGATGTATCTTTGCAACCTTCGCAACTCCAACAGGTGTTTTGCCGAAAACAGTTTGAAAGTTAATCTGTCCTTCACCAGTAAGAACAAGATCTGCACCTGCGACGCGCTTACTCAATTGGGTCGCCTCGGTGACGATTTCAATACCCGATTTTAACGATGCATCTAGAAAAGCCATTAAGCCTGCACCTAATCCGCCGGCGGCACCTGCCCCGGCGACGTTCCCCACAGATTTACTGAGGTCTCGCTGCACGATCTTGTCAAAATGTGTTAAATTCGCATCCAGCACCTCGATCATTTCAGGAGTTGCGCCCTTTTGAGGTCCATAGACATGCGAGGCACCTTGTTTGCCTGTGAGTGGGTTATTGACATCACAGGCGACCACAGTTTCTGTTTCAGCGATGCGCGAATCCAGTTCGGAAAGGTCGATTGAACTGAGTGTCGCGAGAGAGCTGCCCCCCGGTTTTATCTGCTCACCACTTGCTGTGAGTAGCCTTGCGCCAAGGGCTTGTGCCATACCTGCGCCGCCATCATTTGTCGCACTGCCACCGATCCCAATGATCAATTTTCGACATCCTTGCGCTAGGGCAGCTCGAATAAGCTCTCCTGTGCCGTAGGTTGTTGTGATGCGTGGGTCGCGTTTATCAGGAGGAACAAGTGTTAAGCCAGATGCCGCCGCCATTTCGATAACCGCTGTGACTCTATCGCCGAGCACCCCATATTGGGCATCGATTGAGTTGCCAAGCGGATCCAGCACCTGTGCAGTTAAAATCTCTCCATCAGTTGCATCGACAAGAGATTGCACCGTGCCCTCACCACCATCTGCCATCGGTACTTTTTCAATAGCCGCATCAGGAAACACACGGCGCAAACCGACTTCTATTGCTTCTGCTGCTTGCAATGCGGTCAGGCTGCCTTTGAACGAATCAGGGGCAATAACGATTTTCATTGTGTGCTCCGGGCGTAATGCGTAAAATAGAATACAAGCAAATACACGCATTAACTCATTTACTTTCGAATTCCTCCTTTATCCTATCACGGGAAACAAACCGTGTCAAGGAGAGGTTATCGGTCATTGCTATATTACAAATGCGGAGAATTACAAGCACAACATGCACATTGTTGATAGAAATACAGAAGAAGATCGAAGAAACATCATCTATTTTGATTTGGAAACACAAAAATCCGCCCAAGAAGTTGGCGGTTGGTCATATATTGACCGGATGAAACTCGCTATCGCTGCGACATATAGTACCGCCGATCAGCAATACACAACTTTTCAAGAGGCGGGTGTTGCGCAACTGATAAATCAACTCACAAAAGCAGACCTCGTCGTTGGATTTAATCTTAAGGGTTTTGATTATGTTGTCCTTCGTCCATATACACCGATAAACTTGTGGCAGTTGCCAACTTTTGATATGTTGGAACACGTCAGACGTGCCCTGGGATTTCGCCTCAGTCTTGATGCGCTTGCGAGGGAGACGTTGAGAGAGTCCAAGTCAGCGGATGGGTTGCAGTCTCTGCGATGGTGGAAAGCGGGCAGGGTTGATCTGGTTGCGGAATACTGTCGCAAGGATGTCGAGATCACAAAGCGATTGCACGAGTATGCCTGTCAACATGGGCACCTGCTGTTTCGCGGACGGGATGGTAGAGTTCGGCGTGTGAATACAACGGCGTGGTGAATTGATGTAATACCCTCAGGACTTACGCAAATTGAACAGAAAATTGGCGTATTTTGCTGAAAAATCGTTATTTGGTTGCATCTAACCCCCTAAATCCCCCTTATCAGGGGGACTTTAAGAGGAAATGCGTAAGTCCTAACCCTATAGCATTGAGTGACGCAAGTTGCGCCTTGTCATACTGTTAGGACTAGAAAACGGGTATTTGACGTGCTCCTAAACCTAAAAGGATTGGGATTCTTACACGCTGTGCCAGCCGTGTTCACAGTTAAGGGATCTCACCTTAACAGGCCCACG
>JAGWBT010000016.1:0-9701 GCA_021295755.1 Candidatus Poribacteria bacterium | reverse complement strand
ACATGATTTCAAGCATAAAACTTGCTAAAGCAATCTGTATCCCAAGTATTAATGCTTAGGCTTTAGACCTAAAGGATTTTTTGGTAAATTGCCCTTATAGATTGTTTCGTTCTTTATCTGATTTTGAAACCTCCAAGCGTTAGAATTTTCAATCGACAATCTGCAACCGCTTCCAACGATCGTAATAAAGCTGGATTTTCTCAGGCAGGGCCTCCCGCACGTTATCCGCCAGACGCCATCTGAAGCGTTCATCCAACATCTCAGGTGGATCGTCCGCGTGATGTTTGACTAAACTACCACACAGGGTCAGACGCTCCTGCATCCCTGCCGGCATCACTCCCCGGTGAATAGTGTTCCCGTTCCAAAAGATGGTCTGTCCTCGTTTCAGCTTTATCTGCTTCGCTCCCGGTATATCACCGACTCCCTTGTTGTTAATCAGCACCTCGCGTTCATGGTCGGTGCGGTAGCGGCGCTGACTGCCCGGTACAATCCATAGACACGGATCATCTACCAATGCCGTATGCCACTTGAGCAGATTCTTGCGGTAGCGACTGAGGATTTCCATCTCCACCTCATAACTGCCATCGCGTTCTTCTGCACCGAAGTCTCGGTGCCAACCACATTGATAATCACTCTCCTGAATAGCAAATACAGTCACCCAGCCTAGGCGTAGTTCCTTACCTAGAAAAGGGTGCACGTAGCGTGCGACCGGTTCAGAAGCTAGATATTCTGCGAAGATTGGCTCGCCGAATTCGGGTGCCATGACCCCCATAATGACAATTGGTTTCTTCCCCTCTCCACCGGTGCCAATCTGATCGGTGTTGTCGACTACCTCACCGGAGTGCACCTTATCTGCTGCCCGTCGTGTGGCTTCTGTCAGGGCTTGCAGCATGTCTGGTGTTACTGTATCGTCAGCGATAAAGTAGCCTTGGTCCTTGTACTGCCGAATCTGTGCTTTGGATGCCATATCGTTTCCTTCCATTTTTTGTGAATCTTGGCGACCTTGCTCGCTTGAGACAAAAATCCACTTTAACCATTATCCGATCCGATGGACACCTCTTGACCAGTTTCAGCGGAACGATAGATTCCCTCCATCATCTGCTGCACATGCAGCATCTCACTGAATCTGACGACTGGTGTTCGATCATCGCGGACAGCTACAACAAAATCTTTAAGAACCTCAAAGAAACTGTTTTCAGGTTCGACAACCTCCGGGGTTCTGTCAAAGACCTGATCGCCCTCATCGAGATAGATCTTCAGGGGAATTTCCGCCGCGCCAAAGTCTCCTAAAACCTCAATGGTCGGTCGGTTTTTCCACGGATGCGTGAGCCAATTGCTTTCAAGTGATAATCCTGAACCGTCCGCAAAGCGGATGTAACCTGCTGCGAAATCCTCTGTCTCGAAATCTTCCAGCGTTCCCTCCCACGAAATTACCGGGTTTTTCATATTCCGCACCTTCTGATAGGTGGTTCCCATTGCGGCAACGGGTGTTGGATCGCCGACGATCCAGTTTGCTAAATCGAGGGTGTGCACAGCAGTGCTATAAAGAACACCACCGCCGGACAGTGCTTTGTTGTGAAAGACGCTGTAGCCTGGAATGTTCATTACATGTCCTGTCCAAACGCGGGTGTAGTATATCCGTCCCAAGGCACCCGTTTCGATGAACTGCTTGAGCGCGTACCCCGATGCCAGTCCACGATTCTGGAGTCCCATACTCATCTTCTTACCATTCCGTTTGCAGGCGTCAATCATCTCCTGTGCCTCCGTGCTGCTTACGCAGAGTGCTTTTTCGCAGATGACATTTGCGCCCGCATCGAAGGCATCAACCGTCTGGTTTCTGTGTAACGCGTGAGGCGTACAGACACTGACGAGGTCCAAGTCATGCTGCTCTAACATTTCTCGATGGTCGGCGTATACGTGCGAAACCTTAAACTCCTTTGCTACCGCTTGGGCGCGTTCAAAGTTGACATCGCAGACGGCGAGAAGCGATACTTCCTCCATCTTTGCGTAATTTGCGACATGCCCGCCTCTGCCTTGCGCACCACAACCAATCACAGCTGCTTTCATAAAAAGTCCTCCGAAGGTTTTTGTAGAAGTCGCACTAGTCTAACACCGTTCATCTCCTATGTCAATCTGCACTGTCGTCGCTTGATTTTTTGTTTTGCCCTACCAGCAAGTGTGCTATAATGAAAGCGATTTCTGACAATGGTCTTTCTTACCCTGTAAATAAATGCCCGAAATAGGAGAAGGCAGGTATGGTCCCTGTAATTATGGATAGATATATACACCTGATTCCCGCAGTGAAGCATTCACCTAAGCACTATCTATGGTCTTCGTACGATGCCGAAGCCGATGTGTTATACGTGAACTTCAAAAAACCGAGTCATGCGGACGATAGCGAGTTGACTGACGATGACGTAATCATCCGCTACGAGCAGGGCGAAGTGATCGGTCTAACAATCCTCAACGCTAGCCAGCGTTTCCCGGAATCGTGAAACCTTCGAGTTTTTTTGAGGGGTGTTGGGAGCAACAAGTGTTGTTCCTTGTCAAATGTGAAACATTCCGGTTCACGTCGCTAAAAGCCATTTCGATAGGGAAACGTTCATGAAACTTCCGAAAGCCAGTACGATTGCATTCACCCCAGATTTACACATCTGTCGATTGCTCAATGGGATGTGGCAGGTCTCCGGCGCCCACGGTCCCATCAATCCAGAAGCAGCGATACGGTCCATGTTCGACTGCATTGATGCGGGATTTACCACGTGGGACCTCGCCGACCACTATGGACCCGCAGAGGATTTCATCGGCGAATTTCGGCGGCAACTTGCGGCTGAACGTGGGGCAGACTTCCTTTCTGAGATTCAAGCGTTTACCAAGTGGGTGCCCCGACCGGGGCGGATGGCAAAACGGTGGGTAGAATCCAATATTGACATATCGCGGAACCGGATGGGCGTCGATCAACTCGACCTGTTGCAGTTTCATTGGTGGGACTACAGTAACGAAAACTATCTGTCGGGACTTACCTACCTCGCCGAGCTTCGGGACGAGGGAAAGCTGAAGCATCTGGGCTTGACAAACTTTGATACGGAACACCTGTCGCGCATCACGGACGCGGGTATCCGTATCGTCTCCAATCAGGTACAATTTTCATTGATTGACCGTCGACCGGAGGTGGCGATGATTCCGTTTTGTCAGGCGCATAAGATCCAGTTGTTGACCTATGGAACCCTTTGCGGTGGATTGTTGACTGAAAAATACTTGAGACAACCCGAACCGCGCGGGCGGGAATTGAACACCGCCAGCTTGCACAAGTACAAACAGATGATTGATGCGTGGGGCGGTTGGGAGCTATTTCAAACGCTGCTTTCGACGCTTGAGGAGATCGCTCAGAAACACCATGTCAGCATCTCCAACGTCGCCGTTCGAGCGATTCTTGACCGTCCAACGGTCGCCGGCGTTATCATCGGTGTGCGGTTGGGTGTCACCGAACACCGTGCCGTCAATGCCCGTGTGTTCGACTTTGCCTTGGACTCTGAAGATTATGCACGAATAGATGCGCTCCAGTCTCAATCCCGCAATCTGTACAACCAGATCGGCGATTGTGGAGATGAGTATCGAAGTTGGTGAGTTGACAAGATCACACCATAACTTCTTGCGGTGTTCTCTACGAGCCGTGCGTGAAAAGTGCTCAGAGAGATGGAGGAAGTAAATTATGTCAACAGAAATACAAACCGCTCAAGATGTATGGCCGAGGTTAGCACCTGTCGTATTTGTTCCTCATGCAGAGAGCGAATACCAACAACTTGTGGCTATGCTAGACAACTTGATCGATGTAGTAGGTGAGGATGAAAATCATCCTTTAGCCTCGTTGATGGAAGTCATTGGTGTACTGATTGAGAAATATGAAGATGAACACGTTCCGGAACTGACAGAGGTATAGCGTATATACCGTCCAAAATTTAAGTCAGTCCATGCACTTAGAGGATAAACGATGAAAACAGATATACTTTCAGCAAATACAGTATCCATTCCCGGAATGGTCAGCGTCAAGGCTACGGAACTCTCGGCACCACCGGCGTGGGCGCTTAAGCAGCGCAATCTCACCGATGCTGCTCCAGAAATATGCCGAACCGGGAGGCGCATTATACTTCGCGGACGACTTGGATGATCTCTATGAACGAATTTATAACTGGGGACTTTTCTACGCTATGGGGGCGGATGAGCGTCTACTCGAAATGGCACTATTGTGCTGGAACGCATCGACCCGTATCACTAGTGACGAGATTGTGCATCGGGAGCATCCACGCTTCTCGCAGCAGGTCCATAGGGAGTACTACAATTTAGCGCAGCCCGGTGCGGCGGAATGGCATCATTTGGGCGAAGGCAACATGGCTTTCTATGATTTCGGTGTTGCTAGTCCCACTATTTCGGAGAATGTGCGACGTGCTAAACAGTTCGCCGCGATGCATATCGGCGAAGACCCACAAGCCCCTAATTATGACGCCGAGTATAAAATATTTCGCTCTCCCGTTCAAACTAGCCGAGGTCCCTGTGTCCATCCCGATCTCCACCAGGTAAAAGCTTGGCTTGCAGGGAGAATTGGAGAGGATCCCAGTAAGGCTATGGGTATGCGATCAACGCTTTATCCGGTCGTTAAGGAGTTGGAATCGAACTGGTATGAGCACCCGCAGAGAAGAGACGAAATCTCGAAACTGTTTGAGCAGATCGTCCTCAATGGGGACGTAGCACATAGTTTAGGATCTACCGCGCTGGTGACCAATGCGTATATGTATACAGGGGACGACAAGTACAAGCGGTGGGTCCTCGAATACACGGAAGCGTGGATAGATCGGATCAGAGCTAACAATGGGATTATCCCAGACAACGTCGGACCCACAGGCAAGATTGGTGAACACCGTCAGGGTCAGTGGTGGGGCGGTCTTTACGGATGGAACAGTTATTGGGCGGGCGATATCATGTTCAACTCGATCATCGTCGGTGCCGAATGTGCGCTCTTGCTCACCGGGGACTTCAGCTATCTCGAACTCCTCCGTTCACAGATTAAACTCCTGCTAGACAACGCCGTTACGCGCGATGACGGCCAACTCCTCGTTCCAACGCGATACGGTCCCAACGGCTGGGAAGCGTATGAACCGATGCGGATGAAAGACTTGGCGCATCTCTATCACGCCTCAATGGAACCCCAAGATTACGAGTTGATTACGAGGGTGCGGGAAGGTGACGTAGAGCGCGATTGGAACCACGTTATGTTTGAAGCAGAAAAGAATGACGGGAACACAGAGTACGGGCGATTTCAATACTACGATGGGAAAAATCCCGATTGGCCCCAAAAAATATTGGATGTCGAATATGAAGGGGCTTTGGGGTTGTTTGAGGAGGCACGTAACGATACCCGTGATGTTGAGACAATAATCGCGGATAATCAACAACCCCCGCACTTTGTCCTTACGAAGGGGTTGACGCAGGTGATGTTGGGTGCGCCGCAAGCCGTTTATACCGGTGGACTTCTGCGGGCGACCGTACGTTACTTCGATCCGGACCGCGCTCGACCCGGCGTCCCGGAGGATGTTGCCGCCCTTGTCGACAAGTTGGGATCGGACATGGTGGGGGTTCAACTTGTGAATCTCAGCAGAACTGAAACCCGAAATGTTATCATCCAAGCGGGGGCTTTCGGGGAGCACCAATTTACTAGAGTGCAGTTTCAGGAAGTAGACTCAGATGGTTCATCGGAGCGGGTTGTTCCGGTTGACGCGAAATTCTTCGCCGTTGAACTCCCGCCTTCGAGAACGATTCGGTTGGAGATTGGTATGCGCCGCTTTGCAAATTCGCCGAGCTACGCTTTTCCTTGGCATGGAGACAAAATACCTGTGCCGTTTCAATAGGATAGTACACTTTTTGGTGCGATAGGCCGGCTCAATAGGAGAAAGATTGTGATAACAGAAGAACAGATTGCGTATTTCCAAACGTTTGGATTTTTGGTGCTGAGACAAGCGTTCCAACCCGATGAAATGGACGCAATTTCTCAAAAATTCGATGAACTGCTCGACAAAGAGCGGGGCGGACAGCCGTTTCCGGGGGAGAGTCGGCAGTCGCTCTACGGTATCGCCGAAATCACCCCTTTGCTGACGGATTTGGTGGAGGATGATCGCATATACCAGACAGTCGAATCCCTGCTTGGAGAAGGATTCATGTGGCTCTGTTCCGAGGGAAACCTTTATGTAGGTGATACGGATTGGCATCCAGATGGGACTCGGTTGGAGTATCGACCCATGAAGGTATCGTTGTATCTCGATCCGCTGACAAAAGAGACAGGTTGTCTGCGTGTAATTCCCGGTTCCCATCGCACCCCCCTGCACGAAACGCTCAAACCCAGTTCGCAGTTCGGTCTCCCCGGCACCGATGTCCCCTGTTTTCCGCTCGAATCGCAGCCCGGAGATGTCTTCTTCTCGGATATGAACACATGGCATGCGTCGTTCGGCGGCAGAGTGGGTCGTCGGCATCTAGCGGTCAATTTCGTGCCTAAACCCACCACCGCAGCGGATATAGCCCTGTTGAAGGAAAATCATCAAGGCGTTTTGAATTTGATTCAGCGATTGCAGTACAGTCGACCGGGACAGGTATTTTCTGACGCTTTTCTGCACAGCGATCGTCCGCGTATCCAACGGCTGACCGCCAAATGGGTCGAGTTAGGCCTAGAGTAGCTGCCCAAACCACATTTCACCTATTGCCGAGTGCAAAGCCCACCGGCGTAACGAGGGGAATACTATGAAAATCACAGATCTTAAAGTATTTGTTGTGGATCAGTTTGTATATGTCAAGATCGAGACTGACGAGGGGATATACGGCGTTGGAGAAGCCTCGTTAAGCGGCAGATCCTTGGCTGTTGTTGGGGCGTTGGAACATCATCTCAAACCGCTCCTGATGGGTCAAGACGCAACCCGAATCGAACATATATGGCAGGATATCTTTCGAGGCACATTCTGGCGTGGTGGTCCCGTGCTGCAGTCCGCCCTAGCAGGGATAGACATCGCGCTGTGGGATTTGGCAGGAAAAGCACTCGGTGTGCCGACCTATCGGCTGCTTGGTGGAGCGACGCGAGACAAGGTTCTGGTCTATCGACATGCCGGTCTGGAAGGCGCAAAGCAGATGATAGATGAAGGGTGGAAGGTACTACGCATCTCACCGATTCGCTGCGATGGTGGCTTTAATCAGAAGGAAGCGACCCTGCGTGGAATTGAGTATATGAAAGCGGTGCGGGAGGCAGTCGGCGATGAAATTGAAATCATCTTTGAGGTGCATACACGCCTTACACCACCCCACGCTATTCAGTTGTGCAATGGAATTGAAGAGTACCATCCATTCTTCGTTGAAGACCCCATCCGTTCCGAAAATCCAGCCTCGTTTGCGACACTCAGAGCGCATACAAACGTGCCAATTGGCACGGGCGAACAGCTGCCGACAAAATGGCTGTTTCGTGAACTGATTGAAGGGGAGCTAATTGACTATCTTCGGGTGGACATCTGCCATAGCGGCGGAATCACCGAAGGGAAAAAGATTGCAGCGATGGGAGAGGTGCATTATCAAGAGCTTGCCTGTCACTACACAGGAAGTCCCGTCAGCACTGCGGCGATGCTGCATTTGAACATGTCAGTTCCGAACTGCGCGGTACAGGAGTATGGGGTGCACACGGATTGGATGAACGAGGTCATCCCCAACGATATGCGGACAGAGGACGGGTATCTTATCGCAAGCGATGCGCCGGGCTTAGGGATTGATTTGAATGAGGAAGCAGCGGCCAAATATCCGCATTCGTCAAAGTATCCTACCCATTTGCGGCGGGAGGACGGATCGGTACAGGATTGGTGATATACTTTTCACTTTAATCTGGGAGTTTGATTGCCCAAGGCAAGGCGGTAAACTAGCAAATAGTTAGGTATAGTCATGAACAAAAAAACATGCGATATTCTCATTCATAACGGTCAGGTTTTTTCAATGGATCCGGATCGCAGGATCTATAGTCCGGGAGCGGTGGCGATCACCGGTTCTCGCATCGTGGCGGTTGGGGCTGATGCCGAGCTGCGACAAAGCTTTGATGCGCGGGAGATGATCGACGCTTCAGGTGGTATCGTGCACCCCGGTTTCATTGATGCTCACAATCACATTGTACATACCAGCTGCCGGGGCATTTTCAGTAGCTACCACGATGCGGAATCCTTGCCTGCCAACTTTGCGGATTGGAAAGCAAGCGTTACCGACGCGGATGAAGCCGCAGCGACCACCATGGCGGGAATTGAGATGCTTCGTAACGGTTTCACGATGTTCATTGAACCGGGATCGCTCTTCTCAACGGAAGCAGCGGCGGAGGCGGTTGAGCGTGTCGGCTTGAGAGCCCTTTTCTCTCCGCTGTATCTGTGGGACCGGGGCGAATCCTTTGAGGCGATTCCTACACTTGCAAGCCCCAGCCTCATGGCGCGCGCAACCATTGACCACGACCGGTGTATAAAAGAATTGGACGTAGAACTCCACCGAAACAAAAACGCCGATGCCTTAGTCCGCGGGTATATATTCATCTATGGTGAGGGGACTGCCTCCCCCGAATTGCTGAGGATAGCACACGCCTGTGCGCGTGAAAACGATGTTCCGCTGCATATACATGCCGGCTACGTCCCTGAAGGAGGGAAACGTCACCTCGTACATCTACAAGAGTTGGGATTCTTGGACGAAAACACCGTTGTTGTGCATGCGAGCGCACTGGATGCGGACGAGGAAACCGCAGTTCACGAAACGGGTTGCAAAATTGTATGGTGTCCGATAGCATTCTTCTCGCTCGGCATCACATTCAATATAACCTTTAAGATGGCGGAACGATATCGCCGTGGCGTCTGTGTCTCACTTGGTACCGATGGAGCTCGCGACTGTACGCCGGGAGAAACCATGCTCACAGCGCACCAGGTGGCGCAATCCTATGCCGATCCCGTCTCTCCCGGCACCTTGCTCGAAATGCAGACCCTCAACGCAGCATCTGCAGCCGGACTAGAGGCAGAGTTAGGCAGCTTGGAAGCCGGCAAGCGCGCGGATATCGTTGTGAGGTCCGCACGATCATCTGAAGCCTATCCCGATAACAACCTCGTTCATGCGCTGGCGTTAAGATTGAGAGCCGGCAGCGTAGATACAGTTTTAGTCAACGGTGAGGTCGTCTTCAGCGAAGGACATTCGACGCGAGTAGATGAACTTGATGCCTATCAGACTGTTTCTGAATCGGTTGTTGCGCGAGCGGACCGCCTCGGAATCGAACTAAGATCCGAGTGGTAAATCGTAAATTGATAGCTACTACACTATGCTATAGAAGCCCTAGCGGGGCGACATGTGGCTTGAGCTGTTATAGAAAGTGGAAATATGCCATCTGAAGCGCCATTGATTGCCAATCCAGCCAAAAATATCCTCAAGAATGGGGGACCTGTATTCGGGTTCAATGTGTTTGAGTCTCTGCGTCCCTCTGTTGTCAAGATAGCAGCACAGACCGGATATAACATGCTCCTCGTTGAAAATGAGCATATCCTGCACAATGACGAGACTCTAACTAACTTTTTAGTCATGGCAAGGGACAATAGGCTTTCGCCTGCCGTAACCGTTTTGGTTCCCTCCCGACCTATCGTGTCCCGTGTACTGGATGCGGGTGC
>JAGWBT010000015.1:40224-48623 GCA_021295755.1 Candidatus Poribacteria bacterium | reverse complement strand
TTCGACATCAAGCATAGTGGGCAGACCCTCTCTAAAGCTAACTTAAGTTGCTAGGTTCTGTTGACATTTAACAGATGGAACGGAGATCTCCGTTCCCTACGAAATATACGTGCATCTACGGCCCGATTCGTAGGGAACAACGATCGTTGTTCCCTACCAAATCATTGTGTGTTACATATATATCGTCCTGCTGGCTGTGGGTCGGGCAAGATGCCTGACCTACGAAGAGGGGATATTGTTGGGTTTCACGGTTACCCGTTCAACCCATCAGGCAAATTATGCTTGTGTATATTGGTTGAAAGCAAACGGTAACATATATAATAATTCCAAAACTTATCTGATTGAGCACTAGTTGTGGTGCTGCTGTTTTGTCTGTCTGAATCAGGATTCTCTGGATTAAAGGATTAACAGGATTATCCCTGTGAAACTGACAATAACATCAATGAAGCAAATCAGTATGACTATTTACCTCCTACACCGATCCGATTCACAGGTTTGGCAGGGCACTGACAGGTAAAAAAAATATTTTCAACTCCCTATAGGGGTATTCATAATTGGCGGGTGTGCCGAGAATCCCGATGGCCTCTATACTTCAGCGGTTTTACAGATGTGCGCTCTGCTAAAGCGGTTGCCTGTGAACGGTTTGCCCCTGCCATATTAGCATTGATTTATGAGCAAGATTCCACTGAAAGGTTTGCTGGCCTGCCATATTAGCATTGATTTATGAGCAAATTTTCTGATAAATGTCAATGCGCTCTAGCAACTTGCGTTATTATAACCTATTTTCTGACCATGTGCGTAAATCCTAAGCTATTTATTCATACAATATTCATTCGACAATTCAAAACCCAGTTTTTCACAAATCGACCGCCACGCAATTGAGGCTAACAGCTTAATCACCGCAACCTCTGTAGACTTGAGTGAAATGCTATCCCCCAATTCCTTCCAAATATGACAGAGATACAAAGAAAACCCCCGTCATCGGTGCAATTCAGCGCGGGGGTAAAGTTAGGGGTTGTGCTGTCAAGAGTTTATCTAGTCAGAAAATTATCAGGTTTATAGAGCGTCATAAATATCAAGAAGGTTTTCTTCCAATTCGCCTATTGTTTCGCCTTGTGTCCAATGATCAGGATACTTTTTAATATCCGAGGTACATTTCTCCATCTTGCCAATAGACGCACTCTTGCGCTTTTCTTATTGGCGTAATGCTTTGATTGGAGGTCACGGCTTGGTGCATCATGATGATTTCCTTTCATTTCTGCTAAATCATTAGGAATTTGGACTGGTATGCCAATAGTAAAAAGATAGCCGATTTCTGACGGAAGATCAAGGAAAAAACGCAAGGTTTATGTTAAGAAATCGCGCAATAGAAACGGATTGAGTTCATTCGTTCACTCGTTCATTAATGAACCAATGAACGGCTGGTTTTCACGTTTCACGCTTTTTGTATTTTGCATTCTCTTTTTACATGAGCCAATCGGATATATCAGCGCAGCTTGCCCTCGTATCGGGGTGCCTTCTGCTGTAGCTCTGGGCGGTGTAGGTTATAAAGGTCAATCGGTTCGTAGGGATGTTCCAGCGCGACCTCCTCGTTGAATTCGACCCCCAACCCCGGACGGTCAGGGATCTCAAGCCAGCCATCCTCGACGATCATCGGATTTATGCAAACATCGAAGCGCCACGGTTCGGGCGGAAAGTGCTCTAATACCAAGAAGTTAGGAACACACGCAGCGAGCTGAACGGAGGAAGCGTAGGATACCTCCCCGTTAGGGTTGTGCGGCGCGAATGCCGCGTAGTGCGAATCTGCGATTGCGGCAATCTTCCTCGCTTCAAGCATCCCACCGCAGTGCGACATATCCGGCTGAACGATGTCTGCCCCGCCACGCTCAAGCAGTTGCTGAAAACTGAAGATGGTGAACAGTCGTTCACCTGTGGCAACGGGGATGTCAATCTTGCTTCGCACATAAGCCATTGCGTCAAGATTTTCGTGTGGAACAGGTTCTTCAAAGAAACTGATGTTGTACTGCTCGACACCCTTCGCCGCCCGAACCGCGTTGGCGGCGGTGTTGAATATCCCGTTGCAATCAATGTACAGGTCGATATCCGGTCCAACCGCCTCCCGCACGGCTGCTACGGCGTCAATCCCTGTGTTCAAGATATTGTTATCCAACCGATAGAAATCGATACCGGGACGCCCGCCCCAGGGATTGAACTTCAATCCCTTTGCGCCAAGTTTTACGATCTCTTTTGCTGCCCGCTCAAATTCTTCGGGACTCATACCCTGCTTATACCATGCGTTGGCGTACAGCTTAATTCGATCGCGCGTGCGACCGCCGAGTAGTTCGTATACCGGCACACCAAGCGCCTTGCCCTTGATATCCCACAGCGCTGTCTCGACTCCGCTGATTGCGCTGGTCAACACTTCCCCGCCGGCGTAAAATGCACGCCGGTACATCTCCTGAAAATGCTTCTCTATGGCAAACGGGTCCTTGCCGACAATGTAGCGGGTCAATTCGACCACCGCGCCTTCGACCGTTTTCGATTTGCCTTCGAGGGTAGCCTCACCGACGCCGTGGATGCCCGCATCGGTCTCTATTTTCACGATGAGCCAGTTGCGCCAGCTTCCACCGACAAGAAAAGTTTTGACTTCAGTTACACGCATACGTGCCATCTGAATAAACCTCTTTCAAGTGCTGCGTAGCAAACACACAGTCGCGAGGGGAATCCCTTATCATTCCAACCCTAGCAGCGCAAGCGAATCCCGGTGGATAATCCCTTCGATCACATCGTCCGGGATACGCGGAAGCTTTGTACCTTCAAGCTGGTCATTCAGCCGGCGCAGCCCGTCCATGCCCTCCTGCGGTGTCCATAACGGAAAATCAGAGCCAAAAAGGAGTTTGTCTGTCACACCCCACTCAACCATGCCAATTAACCCCTCCCATCCCTGCCACGGACGGACCCATCCACCACCGGAGACATCCGCATAGACATTAGGGTGCTTGCGCAAGACAACGGCACAATCTCGCTGCCACGGGTGTGCCATGTGCGCCATGATAAACTTGAGGTCTGGAAACGCTTGGGCAACTTCATCAATCAATATCGGCAAACTGTATTTGAGCATCGCCCGAGGACCCGGATGTGTTCCCATGTGCGACAAGATCGGCAATCCCATCCGCTGCGCCTTTTCGTATAAGGGAAAGGCGACGGTGGGATCAGTGGGATCGTATCGTCCTAGCATGGGATAGAGCTTAATGCCCTGCAATCCCAAGTCCGACACACACCGATCGACCTCTTCGAGATGGTCCTCCTCAGTCGGATCTATCGCTGCGAAGCCAATTAGCTTGTCCGGTGCATGCTTGACCCACTCAGCGGTGAAATTGTTGGGGCTGTACATACCGGCAGATACACCCCGCACGCCGAAAACAATCGCTTTGTCAACCGCCTCCATCGCTTTAAGATACGTTTCGGGCGACAATGGTGGCATCGGCGGATAACCTGCCCGTTCGTTAGCGCGATGGTTGGCTTCGCTCATGTGCTCCGGCTGCAGGCAATGGCTGTGTACATCAACGATCATCTATTTCTCCTCTCCCAAATTTAACCATCTAGAGGTGCTGCCCCTTCGGACAGTTGTCAACCCTCCCAACTTGCAATGAATTCCTCTACACCGAAATCGACGGGTGTCTCATTAAAGCAGTAGCGCATCGGGCCCGATTGGAAGCCGGGGAAAAAATGCTCCTCGTCCCTCTGAAGTTTGGCATCAAGCGGCTTAAACCGTTTCCACAACGTCTCCGCCTCCTCCGGTGTGAAGCGATCTGCGAATTCGGGACCCCAGTTCAGCGTGGTCGGATGTGCGCTTGTCCCTCGCCGACGAAGGTCTTCGGGTCCGTCCTCAAGATCTGGGTTCTGGCATAGATTAATAAAGAACGCTGCTTTGCACAAGAAGATAGTCGTCAGCATTTTGCCTTTTTCGGCTCTGCCCGGATGTATCTCGTCCAACGCAGCGTGGTAGGCGGAACCGTTTTTTTCAATTGCAGCACGCAGCGCGGATTCGGTGTGATCCTGCATCCGCTCGCTCCGTTTGTCCCACCGGTTTAGCGTCGCTTGGGCTTCAGCGGATAGATTTTTTGTGTAACTTAGATCTTCGTATTTGGTGAAGTTGCAAAAGCCGCCGTGGATGGTGCGCCGGAGCTTTGCACTGTAGTTACTACCCCAGTGCAGGATGGGGGTGATGTAAACTACGCCATCGCCGCCATTGAGATGCGTTTGGACGCTGCCGGGCAGAGGGAGGCGCGGATCCGCTAGTAACTGACGGTTCTCCTCTTCGGTGTTGATGCGTATGTGGCTGCCGGGCACGACCCATAGCACACTGTCATCGTAGAGGGGTATGTTCCATTGCACGTATCTCGGTCCATTCTCTTTGATGTCATCTATGTAGGCTTGTAGCGGGGCGGTATCAATGGGATGGATATCGCGGTGCCAGACAGCGGGACCCCGGTCGCGTACCGGGCTGCACATCATCATCATTTCGGTAACACCTGCATCTGGCTCTCCCATCAACTGGGTGCTGACGCCCTGCGTGTTTTCGTGAAGCCAGATCTCCGCTGTGTTCGCTGTATCCTTATCGATCAGGTCTACCAGAGGACGCCGATGCAGCGCCAACCGAGCGCCCGGCGGGTCGTCTGGATTGCGTTCGCTCGCCCAGAGCCCCCGCTGTCGATCGACCATCCGCTCGTAACCGGCGCGCAAATCTTCCAATTCCGCCGGCGGGATGACCTCCCGCAGGACCAAATACCCTTCTTCCATGAATTGGTCTCGATTGAATTCCATTTCTGTGTCTCCTGTTATAAACCTATAGGGTTTCGATTAATCCGCCTTATTTTGCAGAGAGGGCAACCAGACTAGCGCACTGTCTTAATATACCGTGGGCATCCGGTTCTGTAGTAAGTATAATGCAGATTAACTCTTGATTGGGATCAACCCAAACGAGTGTGCCGGTTGACCCCCAGTGACCGTAGGAAGGAAAAGTAACGAAATCTCCGAAACTGGGCCAAGCGTACTTGGCTTGAAACCGCCAACCTAGTCCCCACGCCGCGTCTTTGGCGGATTCGGGGAGGGTCTCCATTGATGTGGTCTGATCTGTCACCATCCTCTGTATCGTCTCCGGCTTAAAGATGCGAACTCCATCAAGTTCCCCCTGGTTAAGGAACATCTGACAGTATTGGAACATATCCGCAACCGATGAAAACATGCCGCCCCAAGGCGCACCAAAATTCCGCCAATAGGGTTTGTTCCAACTCCAGTCCTGACCTTTCATGTTCACCCCGCCCATTTCAACATTGTCCACGTTCACATGCGCAATTCGATCTGTGTTGAGACCTCGCGCCCCAAGAGCTGTATCCTTCATGCCGAGAGGTTGGAAAATCTCGCGATGCATAAACTGTGGAAGCGGGACTCCCTCGACCCGCTTGACAACCTCACTTAGGATAGCGATCCCCATACTCTGGTATTCGATATTTGTGCCTGGCGGGAAACCGAGTTTAAGATTACACACCCGACGGATAAACTCCTCTAACGGAGCGTGCTGCTTCCGGAGTTTCTGATTTTCAGGCAGCATATCAGGTAAGCCCGATGTATGTGTCATCAGGTGCCGAATCGTGACCTGCTCTTTCCCGTGAGTTCCAAACTCCGGAATGATTGAAACGACCGGATCATCAAGTGAGATTTTACCTCTCTCGACAAGTAGCATGACTGCTGCAACAGTCATCGG
This sequence comes from Candidatus Poribacteria bacterium, assembly GCA_021295755.1. Classification (NCBI taxonomy): domain Bacteria; phylum Candidatus Poribacteria; species Candidatus Poribacteria bacterium. The sequence goes on along the minus strand of JAGWBT010000015.1, from coordinate 42,856 downwards.
CTTCGTCACAGATGCTAGAATAAACATAGTGTCCGGTTGGATTGGCGGAGAATCAGGTTCAGGGGATATGCGTCCAAAACATCGTGGCTCCATGGCAATACCGTGTCTCGCGACAAGGATGGCGGCACCCGGTATCTTTCCCGCCTCCACAGCTTCTTCCAATAACCGGTATGCTTTGTTCAATAGCTCACTGTTGAGGCCGGGGGAGGCTGACGCTACTTGAGCCCAACTATTCGCGACCGTGCCACCCATAATGAACCCAATACCGACAATCACTAACACGAGGCATCGAATCTTGAGCCGACGGTTGACGATAATTCCGGTGTTTCGAACTCGCATGATGTGCCCTTCTTTTCTTATGGATCAATTTGAAACTGAAGCATCTAACTTTGAATACATCGAAAGTAAAATTAGTCGTACGTTATGAAAATTCACCCACAGTATGCGGGCAGTATACCATCTCCATCCGCAAGCCGCGTTCATCAAACTCAGGTTCTTGCGGAATTGATGTAAGATTTTGCTTTCCCATCAATCCAGTCACTACGGCAGCCAGTGCATCAAGAATGTCGTCCTTTGCGACATCTTTGCGCTTGTAGGTGGATAGCGCATGGGCGATAATATCGGCGGTCTGTGGGTAAACTGACTGGAGGAGCTGCGTCCGTTCCGACAGTCCTTCACTCCGTTTTTTGGCGTGTTGCATCGGACGACCCGCCAAACCCCAAAAGCAGAGCTCCGGGTGAATCTCTCTGATGCGATCTCTCGCAGAGATGTCCTCCGAAAGCAGGGAATCCATCTCACGAATTTTTGGGATAATATTCCAGTTTTCAACGGATAGCCGTTTACCCGTCAACTGTTGATTGATGTCACATGCTTCCTGATACGACGACGCATAGATTGCCCTCCGGCACGGCGCAGGGAACACGCTCGAACGTCTTGGACCGAGCAGCTTCCGGACTTGTGGGTCGCAACGGCGTTCAGCCCTACCCTCCGCTTTCAAGCCGATTGGAATGTCAATCAGTATTAAGGACGCCTGCCGGTGATGATTCCACAGGCTAGATACCTCCGGAAAAACATCCACCTGCCAATTACCTTCCGCTTCCAACCCAATGGCGAACCAACCCGCTCTGCAACCGTCCACACCGACGAACATTTTTGTTCTACGCTCCCAACTGACTTGCCAGATCATTGAAGTCGCTCGCCACTACATCGAAACCGGCGTCGTGTTCCAGATCTCGGTTGCGGTGCGGACCGTATTCTTCGGGTCTAGGTACAAATCCAGTTTTGAATCCGACAGCCGACGAAGCGATCAAATCGCCGGGATGTGCGGCTACCATCATCACTTCACTTGGGGAAAGACCTAGTAGGTCTGCGGCGGTCTGGTAGACCTCCGGATCCGGTTTGTAATGCTTCGCCAACTCTGAAGACAGAATGCAGTCCCACGGCAGACCCGCGTGTTTCGCCATATTGGTGAGCAAGGCGATGTTGCCGTTGGAAAGGGGGGCGACAATAAATCGCTCACGCAATCGCTGGAGTCCACTAACAGCGTCGGGCCATGGGATGAGGCGATGCCACACGCGGTTGAGATGATCTTTGTCCGCCTCGCTTAACCCTGTAATCTCGAACCCATCAAGCAGCTCGTCCAGAATCATACGGTGAAGGGTATCTATGTTCAGCCACGGCAGCTCCCCCTTACGGACGCGATTCATCGAAGGACCGTATCCTCCCCGCCATTTGTCTGCAAACTCGGCCCAATCCACATTAAGCCCATGAGCCGCTCCAAACGCCTCGCCTTCGCGGATAATGCTACCGCGCCAGTCTACAACTGTGCCGAATACGTCAAATGTCAGCGCTTTGATTTCAAGGACATCTGCTTTTGCATTATCTTTCATACAACTCCTTCCAGACAAACGGGCTTATTTCAGTCAGGGTCAAAGCTCGTAGAATACTCACACTTATCTAAGTGCGTCCCCATCTGTTATGCCGCACCCAGCAAATAGTGTCCGCTGCACAGCTCTATCATGCGCCAATGTGTAATCCGGCTGTTTTTCCCCACGAATGCAAGCAGCAAGCTCTCGCAGAAGCGACCCAGAGGTCGATAATCGAGTAATGGTTACGTCCTGCGACCCAGCCAGAAACAGGGTGAGGTTATCTGAACCGATGGGAGTGTGGATCGCTGTGCCCTTTGTACCGTAGACTTCGATACGGCGGGTTTTGCCGCTCTCGATGTGCATACCGGCGGTATCGATTGTACCGAATCCACTTTCAAACTGATGGACGACGACCGCATTATCCACCTCCGACCGACTGTCGTAGTGTCGTCCCAAGGCGGGCTGCACTCCCGTTGGCTCTCCCATCAGGATAACCATCAGGTCAATCAGATGTCCCGCCATCTCGAAGTAAATCCCACCGTGATATACCTTGTACTCCTGCGCCAACTCCGGGTGCCACGATATTGGTTTAGGGATGTGTCCACGATAGTAGAAAATATCGCCAAACGCACCTAACTTAGCAAGACGCAGCATTTCATGGATTGCAGGATTGTAACGCCACATGTACGCCATCTGAAGGCACAATCCCTTGCGCTCCGAGAGTTCGTGGATTCGCTTCAACTGTTCTATATTGACGCCCGCCG
>JAGWBT010000015.1:13710-39979 GCA_021295755.1 Candidatus Poribacteria bacterium | reverse complement strand
GCGTGGCTGTGCCATGCACCCAAGTAAGCAAATTTTAACATCAATTGTCTCCTCTACAGCGATTAAGTTCTGATGCTTTAACGCTTCACGTTTCACGTCTTACGCATTAGGGTTTCCCTGATCGTATATTCGCGCCAGCACAGGATTGTCCGCAGGTTCCTTCCCACCGTAGAACCACGTCAAGGGCAGCACCTTTAGCTTCTGATTGAAGCCTCCTTCTTTCTGGCTGCTCAAAATCATCTCGGCACGAGTCGGGTGTTCCTCGTAGTACGAATAGGTGTGGGTAATCAGGACACGGTCTTTCATCACAAGCACCGACGGATACGACCAACGCCCGTGAAAATCGAAGGGGAGGATATGTTCTTGTTCCCGCTCCGGGGCGGGTAGTCCCGGATCAAAGTTGTATTCCGCTGGACGGACAGGTCGAATCGGTCCCGGTTCGACCCGCGTCTCCTCGTGCATTGATTCCACATTTTGGAAGAACTCCCAAACGCTACCACCATTCCGGCTAATCGCAGCAGAGACGCGGGTCCGATTGTACCCCCGTTTAATTTCGTCCTCGGTCTCCTGATTCCAGACCGCCAAGAGATGTCCGTTGGGCAGCGTCCGAATCTGAGCCGGTGCCGTAGACGAAGCCAAAGAGGTCGGTTGTGGGCGCGTCCATGTCTCCCCGTTGTCCTCCGACCACGCCTGAAAAACGCGTCCCAGCCCGTTGCGCATAAACATTAGCAGCCGTCCCGGACTGACCTCCGTCACCGTCGGCTCGTTGGTATAGCTAAATGATGCGTTCCAGTCCATCAGGATGATTAGTTCCCCGTCCTGATTGCGCTGCCATGTCTGTCCGTCGTCATCCGAATAGTAAACGCAGGAGGCAGAGAATCGGGGGTCGAAGAAGTGCGCGGCGGTGGACACCCACTGACCTTTCACTAATTTTCCAGACGCAGGCGGTTTGACATCATCCGGTCCAGAGGCTTGTCCTATCGCAATATACACTGGCAGAATAATGCGTCCAGAAGAGGTGCGAAGCAGGACATCCTGATACGCATACGTGGCAATCCCCGGCGGCGTTATACGTATCGGTGGTTCCCATGTCTCTCCGCCATCCTCTGACCGCCAGAAAGCTAGATGGGTTTCCCGCCGAATACTCTCGGAAGAGCCCTCGGTAGGTCTCTGCATGCCTGCCAAGCCGATGCCGGGCCCCGCCAATCGCACGAGTGAAGTTCCGCCACCGCCTACCGGATTGCCCGCTGTGTCAGTGTGTGAGAACGACTCCGACCATGTAATCCCGCCATCGTCGGATGTGTTAAAGTTGGTTCCAGCAGCGTGCAGAATGCGTCCATCTTCCAGTTCCGTGAAGGTAGATGAATGGAAGTATCTCGTCTCGTGAATCGCCAACGCCTCTTCGGGACGTGTCATGGGAACGTTGCTCATGGGCTTTTAAGATCCTTTCTGTTGAAGTGAGCAGCTCTAAACTTGCGGGATATTTTGAGATACTATCGGCGACGAATATGCGGGGCTTCCATTACCTCTCGCTGCTCCGGCGTCATATCCTCAATATAGTCGGGATAGGTGATTTGATGTGCTCCTGCGCTGTATGCCTGAAATCCGGGACTGAATTTATATAGCACCGCCCGCCGCTGATGCTCCGCTGTCCACGGCAAAGTTCCGTGCGTCAAGGTTTCGCTGAAGATAATCGCATCGCCTGCTTCCGCATTCACTTCGAGCACATGCTCCTGATATTTCTCCCACAGCTTCATGCTTTGAGGGCAGGGGAGGTTCGCTTTATGGCTGCCCGGAATAACCGCTAACCCACCATCTCCGGGACCTTCGTCCGCGAGCATATACTCGACGACCGTGAGTCCGGTGTATATACGTCCATCCTTGAAGAAATAGGCTTCGGAAAAGTTCGGGCGCTCAATGCCACCGCCGTGTAATGTACCACCTTCTGCCCCTCGATCCATCGCAATCATCCCCGGCCCGTGATCCAATCGATAGCCTTCTCCCAATATGCCATCGAGGTATGGCTTAACCCGCGGGTGAATGAGAAATTCCCGAAACGGTTCGCACCACGGATGTTCCCACGCTAGCATCCCGCCCAAATCTATCCGGCGAGAAGTCCCTGATAACGTTTTTGAATTACCCGACAGCGACCTGTCTATCTCTTTCGCTTGATCAAAATGATGATCGATTGCCGCGTTACAGCGCTCGACCTCTTCAACGGTAAGTACATCCTTAATTACGAGATAGCCTGTCAGGTCAAATAGATAACGTTCGTCCTCGGTCATCATGTGTCAATCCCCCTTGGCTATTGTCAGGATTAAGGGAATTGAGCAGAATGTATCCCAAGAATCCCGCTCAATTCCGCTTGAGACTTAACTGCTTGCCGCCCATTGAACGCCCTGCGCCATCAGTTTCTGCATGGCAGGTCGCTCGAAGGTGCCGGGGCCGTGACCGAGCGATGTGTAGAATACCCGTCCATCGCCATAGGATTTCACCCACGCCATCGGATGCTGTTTCTCCGACCATTCCGCCGACGCAAGGATACGGAGGTAAGGATCGTAAGCGGACATATAGATCTCGTCCTCGACCTCAAAGTCCTCAACCCCCTGTGTAATCGGGTGATCTGAGTCGTCGATATTGACTGTGAAGGTATCACCCGGTGGATGCCAGTTGGCAGCTCCACCGATGAGATCAACGGCACGTCCGCCAATCCACCACGCGGTTCCGTGAATGCCGACCAGTCCCTTTCCGCCGCTGACGAATTGGAAGAGACCGTCTTCCTGTTCAGATGTGAGGTCTGGCTCCCGCTTGGGCGCACCGTCAGGTTGACTGACTGTACGAGTGAACCCAGTGCCGAACACACATACATCAAATTCGTCTAGTTGAGATGATGCCAAAACCCCTTTGTCGTCCGTAAGTTCCACTGACATATCGCCTCGTGCCCCGAGGAAATCGGCGATGACGGACGCGCTATCTGCAAATCGATGATTTGGACCCGATAAAACTAAAACTTTCAATGTAGATGCCTCCTCTACTCTTTTGGTTGTCGTTATCTCCCTGCACTTATATGTATAACGCGCAGTGATACTAAGCCTGTCGTCAGTATAGAGTAAAATAGAAGCCGTGTCAAGACAATTTTGGACGCTTTGATAGGGCGGAATATTGATAACTTCGGGCATCTAGTGTATAATACGAAAACCGTGTGTAAAATGTGTAAAAAGGAGAGGAATATGGCACAAAAGAGAGTACTTATCACCGGCATGAGCGGATTGATTGGCGGGATCGTGCGGGAGCGTTTGGAGGGGCAATATGCTTTGAGCGCCCTTAATCGCCGCCCGGTAGAAGGAATTGAATGCCATCAAGCGGATATAGCTGACCTCGATGCAATACAACCGGCTTTCGATGGCGTCGATGTGGTTGTGCATCTCGCAGCAAATGCGCGAGGCGGTGCGACGTGGGAAGATCTCTTAGATCCTAATATTATTGGAACCTACAATGTCTTTGAAGCGTCACGACAAGCGGGTGTTAAGCGGGTTATCTACGCTAGCAGCGGTTCAACCGTTAGCAACTGTGAACGGGAGTTCCCTTACAACACCCTCGTTGAAGGACGTTACAACGAGACACCCGAAACGTGGGATAAACTGGATCACAATTCGCTGACGCGACCGAGTGGGCTTTACGGCTGCACCAAGGTGTTTGGCGAAGCACTAGCCAGACACTACACAGACACCAGTGATCTATCGATAATTTGCTTGCGTATTGGCGCAGTCACCCGTGAAAATCGTCCAACGCAGCTGCGTACATTCTCCGTCTGGTGCAGCCATCGAGACATCGCACAGATGGTTGAAAAGTGCGTCGAAGCGCCTGATAGCGTAAAGTTCGATATATTCTTCGCGGTATCAAATAACAGATGGAGCTATCGTGACTTTTCACACGCCCATGAGGTGGTTGGGTTTGAGCCGCAGGATTCGGCAGAAGACTACCGTTAACAAGGAGTCGGAGGAGAATTTTTATGGGCAAATCCATTGCGATCACTGAGGAACAACGAGGACAATTTGATGAGGACGGGTTTATTCTAATTGAGGATGCTCTAAGTCCCACAGAAGTGGAAACGTTAGTCAAAGTGGTGGATGAGTTAGATGGGCGCTATCGGAGTAAGAACGGAATCGGGCAAGACGAACCGTTCCAGATAAGGAATGCCCTCTCTCACCATGAGGAATTGTTGCGTCTGATTGAGCATCCAATCTTGCTGCCGCTTGTGGTAGATGTCCTCGGCGTCAATATCCAGCTCCGCACATCACACCTCGATGTGCGTCCACCCTGTCCGCCTGAATATGCAGACCAGAAGTTAGGAGCGAAGGATAGTTTCTTCCCTTGGCACTCGGACGGCCCAAACTTTGGGTATCCGATTACCAATGGACAGGTGCCATTCGTGGAGGTCAAGGTCGGCTATTACTTGACGGATTTGACAGAACATAACAGCGGAGCGATTTGTGTGGTGCAGGGTAGCCATAAGATGTCGCCGGCACTGATACATCAAGACGGGTACGAGATTGACCCTGATCGAATCGTAGAGGTGAACGTCCGTCCGGGCACGGCGATGCTATGGCGAACGGCACTCTGGCACTGCCTCACCCCGAATCTATCAAATCACGCCCGGAAGTGTCTGTACTACGGCTATCACTACCGCTGGATCCGCCCTGCCGACTATATCCATCAGGATCCGGATCTGATTGCCCGCTGCACCCCGATTCAGCGGCAACTGCTCGGCGAGTTGGGGACCGGCCAGGACAATTACATGGGTGATAACGCTAACGTGCATCCGATTTCCAGACATTGGCGTCCGGAAGCCGATGACATTCCACTCCAAGCTTGGGCGGAAGCTCAGATGAGCCAATAAGTCACTTCCCTTCTTCAGACTGTTGACAAATGTGCGTAGCAGGCGTATAATCGCCTGAAACCTTTGAATCCCACTTACCAAATTGAATGCTCCCGATGAGGCACTATCATGCAAGTCAACCGGCAACAGCTAATGGACGAAGGTTATAATATCCTGCGCAACGTGGTTCCTCCGGATCAGCTCCAACCGTTGCGCGACAGTATTGAGCACATGGTCGCCCGGAGAAAGGAACTCTCCGCTCAACGACGCACTCCCGATCAACCGCCCGGCGGCGAGTGGGCGGCGAGTGGCCAACCACGATTGAAATTCTCCACAGATTGCGACGGCGAATCTGCTAGTGCCATCGAGTTCTTGACCCACGAGAATACCTTGGGCGTTGCTCAACAACTGATGGATACAGAAGATGTTGTGCCACACAATCTTGCCTGCCTCTGCAGTGCCACCGCCGGGGAGACCGGTCCGGCGAAGTGGCACCGCGATATTGGCCCGGGTGAGCCTGCACCGTTGCGTGGCATGATTTCTAATATGCAGCACCATGGTCCCAGCTACCTCCAATGGAACATTGCCCTTTACGATGACAGCGTATTTTGGATTGTTCCCCGTAGTCATCGCCGAGTCAACACCAACGACGAGAATCGACAATTGGCTGAGAATGCCTCCGTTCCACTGCCCGGTGGCATGCCCGTTGAGCTCAACGCCGGCGACGGAGTTGTATACACCCACCTATTGCTGCACTGGGGGAGTTACTACAGCAGCAAAATGCGGCGGACACTGCATCCCGGCTACCGTCCTTTGCGTTTTCCCTCCTTCCCCAACGTCCACTGGCGTCATTGGGAGCCGGGGTTCTATCACTATCTTTCGGACACTGTAAGAGCACAATTTGAGGCGTGGGATACGCTGTTCCTTGCGGAACTTCATCTGGTTGCAAAAATCTTCCATGCGATTATAACAGCAGAGGTTGACACGTTTCAGGCGGGGCTAGACCAACTACACCCATCGCCACATGACCGAATGGTCTGCATCGTTATGCTTTCGAAGTTGAGTCGAGCGTTGCATAGACTCAAGCACACAGATACCCCACCCGATTCACTCTGGGGGACCGGTCGAGACATCGTCTACCTCGGCAGCCACTTTAGCGTTGAACAAACAGAGATCTTGTGGAAAAGGTTTGACACACTTGATCAAAAATTGAAGCACTCTGATCAGGCAGACCATCCCGGCTTCCAGCGGAGCCTGTCGCCATACGATTCTGACAACATGCCCACGGATTTTGAGGTCGTGGACTTTATCAATAGTTGGATTAACGCCTAATCTTACAAACGAGCATTCACATTCTACTCCAAAGGAGGCATGTCATGTCGAAGTTCCGACTCACGCCAGAACAACTCCGTTTCATGGACACATTCGGGTATCTCCATTTTCCCGGCTTCCTAAATGACCGCATCGATCAGATTATTGAGGCATTTGAACAGGTTTGGGTTGACCTGAACATAGATCACCCCGAAACAGAACGCACATACATCGTGCCGTTCATCGGTCAAAGTGAATATCTCAGTTCACTTCTCGACGATGACCGGATTGATGGTATATTTGCCAGTCTGTTAGGCGCAGATTACACCTATCTCGGCAGCGACGGCAATTTCTACAGCGGGGACACCGGTTGGCATTCCGACGGCGGTTGGCCCCGTCCCGTCCGTTTCTACAAGATGGCATTTTACCTCGACCCACTGACCGCTGACACCGGGGCGGTGCGCTTTATTCCCGGCAGCCATAGATATGGGGAGCTATACGCCGAAACGGTCCAACGGGACATCAGTAGTTTGGAAGAGACCTACGCTCTCGACGGACCTTCAGTCCCTGCAGTCGCACTCGAATCGAATCCGGGGGACCTAGTCATATTCAACCAAGCCTTGAAGCACAGTTCATGGGGCGGTGGTACGCAGCGGCGTATGTTCACGATTAACTGTGGCTACCGCTACAAGGAAGATGAGATGCATTTCCTACACAAAGAGCTTGATCTCGTGTCGCGTTTCGGGGAAGGAAAGGTCTATGGGGATAAGATGATAGAAACGGCGGGACCGGAGCGGATGGTGCATCTTGAGCAGGCTTTGACGCTCGCTCCAAATGGTGTCTGGGCTGGTTCGGAAACGAAAACCAAATAACATAGGCAAGCGGTATTCAAATGAACAGGTCTAGGTTGACCTGAAAGCAGCAATTCCAAAACACGGTGCACATACATCGTGTCGTTCATTGATCAAAGTAAATACTTCAGTTCGCCGCTTGACAACAACCGAATTGATTGATCCATTATGGTAGTTGTGATACTATAGTATCCGCTATTATAGATTTCCTCGTTACAGGATAGTTTATCCCTAGTTAATATTCAACGCTCAGATGAGAGAAACATCAAATGCCCCTAAAAAAAGAGAATACAACTACGGAAGGAACACTTCTTAATGGAAAGTGTGCCCTTCCTTTCATAAATGAAAAAGCATTTGATAGTCTGATCTTTCATCTCGTTCAAGCTGTTCAGCCAGAGGATTATCAAAACCTCGAAAATCGGATTGGCAATAACACAATAGAACTTCCGCCTCAATGGCGAAAATATAAGGAAGTCGAACCGTGTCAGCTAATTTTTTGTGTGGAAACGAATCTTTTAATTTGGATTCAAGGGATATTACTAAAGTATGCTGTTGATATGGGTTTATTTGGAACTTCCTTATTTGACTCACAGCATGCTAAAGGGCACACAGTCCATACAGAGTTAGCCCGTTTTGAGGATATTTTCTCAGAAGGCACATTTGGCGGCAGTTCATATTCTTGGTGGTGGAAAACCGACTCCCATGTTGTATCAGACATTTGGGATTTGGTCAAAAAATCGCTCATTTCCTCTAAAATTGAGACTCTTGATGGCAGCTTAATTTCTGACTTGTATATGATGTACTTTCCCCCAGAATTAAGGAAAACATTAGGAGAGTTTTACACAGACAAAAGAATTGTTGAGTATATCCTTGACTGGGTTGGTTATCGCTCACAACAAACATGCAAATCGAAAAATCTCTTATTTCGTCAGAATCTTATAGATCCAGCGTGTGGTGCTGGTTCATTTCTTATACCAGCACTGGAACGCTATTTTCAAGATTTTCTTACGCACCATAAATGGATTAGTGACGGAATTTTAAATTTAGTACAGCATAAGAGAATTGTGGGTGTGGATGTCAATCCTTTTGCTTGCGCATTATCTCGATTGGCATACATCAACTTCTTAATCCCGTATTTGGCCCGAGCAAAATCGGAACAGGGGCATTTGCCATTAATCAGCCACATCCCTATTATTCAAGCCGACTCGCTGGTTGATGCAAAAGGGAAAGTCGAAGATAATCTTTATAACTATGTTGTTGGTAATCCACCTTATGTCAGGATTCAGAGATTAAATACTAATGGGGCGAAGCAATCTTATCTGAAATCATTTGACTCGGCAGTAGGAAGGTTTGATCTCTACTCTCTTTTCATTGAACGAGGTCTTCAACTTCTAAAACCTAATGGCACACTAGGGTATATTACTTCTAATAAGTTTATGACGACTAACGCAGGAAAGGGAATCAGAAAAGTAATTTCTAAAAGAGCTGCCATAAAACATCTTTTCGACCTTTCAGATACAAAGGTTTTTACAGCTGCAGTGTTGCCTTGTATCCTTATTCTTGAAAATTGTAAAAGTGAAAAATGGACATTTCCTTTTGGGTTACTTCGCGAAATTCGATATGATAGAAGCTATCAAGAGGTTGAAGATGTTTTTACTCACCTCCGTTCCCACATCTCTCAAAGCTTCTATCAGGAAAAGATAAATCTTCCGTTAAAATCCACGCGTAAGGCAAGCTTTGGGTTGCGGATAATTCAATCGCATAAACCGAAGGAAAATGGTGATTCGTGGCATTTTCTATCTCCGGCAGAACAAAGAGTGATTGATGCAATAGAAGCGAGTTGTCCCGTTTCATTAAAACAAGTCGCATTGATAACATCGGGCTTGAAAACAACTGCTGATAGCGTCTTCATTCAGCCAATGACAGAATCTTTCATTGAAAATCATAAACTTGAGAAAGGCCTAATTTATCCTTTCATTCAGGCAAGTAATATTGATAGATGGAGGGTTCGGTGGACTGGGGCGAAGGCAAAATCCGATACCTATGTTCTCTATCCTCACTTGGTTCAGGAGAACAAGGTTGTCCCGGCTAACCTTGATGATTATCCCCATATTGGTGCTTACTTAAAATCTCATTATGAGAAGCTTTCCAAGAGACACTATCTCATAGAAGCAGGTAGGAAGTGGTATGAAATATGGGTTCAGCAAAATCCGGAGATATTTCAACAACGCTTTAAGATTGTGACTCCCGACATTAAGACTCGCAATACCTTCGCTTTGGATACACAAGGCAAAATGTCTGGCAGTTCTTGTTTTGCAATTCTTCCGAAAAATCAGACAAAAGCAGATAGCTATTACTTGCTCGGATTGCTTAATTCTGAATTATTGGAGTTTTATCATAAGGTGAAAGCAAGTACCTTTATCTATGCGGGGAGATATCGTTACTGGAAAAGTTATCTCCAAGATTATCCGATTATTGATTCTTATCTTGGCGAGTCGAAATTGGAAGATATTTGGTTAGAGATAGAATCGCGAATTTCTGACGTATGCGACTTAGGAATTCAAAATGGGACTCTGGCTTGTGGTGGAATTGCTGTGGCTACTCCTAGTGAGACCTGCCCTACTTCTCTTTTTCAATTTGCGCTGCAGAAAGCCATTGTTTGTCAGGTAGAACGGATTTTATCTTCAGATGCAAATAGGTTGAATAGGTTGGAAGTCCGTCTAAATGATTTGGTATATCATCTCTATCAGATTAATGATTCCCTAAGAAGCGTTGTTGAGAATGAACTTAAGGCATGATTGATGATGGTATAGGAATTTGAATCTTGAAGTTCTTCCTTTCGCCAATTGAGAAGTACTGATTAAACTTTTCCCCAGAGGTAATGACAATAGAATCAACGATAAAGTTGCCGTGCGCATCTTTTTCCATGAGTACCACAATGTAGCGAATGTCTCTACTGGTAATATTCCATTCATTCCAAGATGCTTCTATTGACGATTGATCGGTTGGTAGGTGATTGCCAAGATCTATCGTTCCGCTGAACTGAAATTTAACTTCAATGAGTTGGTGGAGCAAGTCAGGATAATCACCGGTGTCGGTTTGCTCGTAATGCTGATACCCCAATGCTTTGGCAATTTCCTTCTCAAGTGCTTGCCCAATGCTTCTTTCTTGCCCTGTTCCTAGATTGTCGAACTTCCTCCCTATCAAGGTATTGAGAGCTTGTTTAATTTCGTTGTGAGTAAAAAGATAAGCAGGATTCGGGCGTTCTTTGATTAAAGGGAATTGTGGATTCAGGTCCTCTTGGAGGATGTGTCTGCGTTTTCTCTCTAGTGGATTTTGGTATTCTTGGAGGATGGATCCGCGTTTTCTTTCTAATGGTTGCTGCGTGTATCCAGTGAATTTGCTTTGCAACGGTTCAATAGGACTAGTAATGATTTGAGAAGATATTTCATTCCGATAGCTGCGCCGGGCATTAGCTTGCCATTTAATTGTTTGAGTTCCGGTAGTGTCCCATTCTGAAAGTTCGTTTCCAGTCGCAAGAGTAGTTTTCAGAATAATCCCATCGGAATTGTGAAATACAAGAAGATAGCGACAGTCTTGGTAGCGATAAGAATACTTACTTTCTTCGTTCCATTCGCCCGGTATAAGAATATCTGCGTATGGCACGTAGTTCCAAACTTGCAGATTACGGCTTGACTGAACGAAGATGTCAAGCAACTGATGCATAAACTTGGGTTTACACTGTCTTGCTTGCTTTGTTCTAAGTCCGGTTGGTCTCTGATAACCCAAGAGCTCGATAATTTGGAATTTGACCCACTGAGATTTTTGAACAGTTGATAGTTCAGAAGGAATTGATTGGTTTAAGATTGGGGTCGTGAGCTCAAGTATTTCATCTTCCGTGAATAGACTTTCCGAATTTGGAGGGGAAAAGATTAAGGACTCTTTTGGTGGTAGCTGTGCACCTGACTTCTGGATTAGCGAAATTTTGGCTTCTAAGTTCATTTTGCTGCCCTGCTATTCATCAAACAGGTCTTTTATTTTTATTTCGAGTGCATGTGCAATTTTCTCAATGTTCACCAGTGTTATGTTTTTCTCTGCTCTTTCAATCATTCCGATATAAGTACGATGTACTTCTGCCCGGGCAGCTAATTCTTCTTGAGACAGTCCTATCTTCAGCCTGTGTTCCTTAACTTTTTTTCCAAATTTTACGAGGATTTTTTGTTTCATTGGTTCAGGAGAAAGGTTTAGTTACTGAAGCAAAGAGATTTTTTGAAGTATACCCCAATGCTAACTATAATTCTACAGACTATAATTAGCATTTTTCTGGCGTAGGGAATTAGTGAGGAGCTTTAGTCCGATGCGAAGTATTGTCGAAACTCAACCCATTTACGTGAGGATAGACTTAACAAACAGGAGGGACTTACTATGGCAGAATTCAAAGCCTTGATTACAGGAAGGTACAGTCCAGAGGTCGAAGCGATAAGTGAAGATGCTCCATCCGAGGTCGAAATTTGCTTTTTGCCGCGGGGGCAGGCTCTCGGCGACCACGTTTCCGATGTTGATATCATCTATGGACATATCGGCGCGGCAGATCTCGTCAAAGCCACGTCACTGCGCTGGGTACAGGTCGCTTCCGCCGGCGTCGAAGGGATGATGTATTCCGCTTTCAAAGCCAGTGATGTTATACTGACCAATAGCCGACGCATGCACGGTTCACAGATTGCAGAACACGCATTTGCCCTATTGCTTTCGCTCACCCGCCGCATCATCACACAGTACGATTTTATGAAGGAGAAACGGTGGGAGAAGGCACCGTGCATCGAATTGGCGGGGATGACGATGGGAATTCTTGGGCTTGGGGGCATCGGTCGCGCCATTGCCGCACGCGCGAAAGCCTTCGAGTTTAATGTGATTGCGGTTGATCCAGAGCCGATGGAGAAGCCTGAGAGCGTTACCGAACTTGGAAAGCTAGATTGGCTGCTGGAGTTTATGGCGAAATCTAACGTCGTGGTGGTCTGCTGTCCAATCACGCCGGAGACGCATAAATTGCTGTCGCACGAGCAATTCAATGCGATGCAGGACGGAAGTTACTTGGTCAATATCAGCCGCGGCAAGGTGGTTGACGAAGATGCCTTGATCGCTGCGCTTCGTAGTGGCAAACTCGCCGCCGCCGGATTGGATGTCACCTATACCGAACCGTGTCCGCCGGAGAGTCCATTGTGGACGGAGCCAAACGTAGTCTTGACCGCGCATACCGCCGGCGGATCTCAACATATTCAGGCACGCACGATGCGCTTGTTCGTTGATAACCTACACCGCTATGTCAAAGGAGAACCGCTAATCAACGTGGCGGATAAGGAAAAGGGATATTAAACGGTGCTCCTACCGTGTGGCGATTGTGCCCCGAACATAGGAAGCATCATCAGATGCTAGGAATGTGAGCACACGCGCAACCCCCTCCGGCTCACCGAGAGATGTGCGGGCATTTTCAACCGCTGCTTCCGGGGAGTTGCCCGTTTGTTGAGCGGATTCAGCGATTTGTCGGAGTTTCAATGGGGTTGCGATACTGCCAGGACAGATTGTGTGAACGCGGATATTGAGTGGAGCAAGCTGCGGTGTAATCGTCAATACCATCCCATTGACGCCGCCCTTGCTTGAACCGTAAGCCACCGACGAACTGCCCCCGCTCACACCCGCACCGGAAGCGATACACAAAATCACACCGCCTCCGCTCCGCTCCATAATCGGAACGGCGTGCTTAACCGAGAGAAAAGTGCCTCTGAGATTTGTGTCAATAACCGACTCAAACACTGCTTGCTCAAAGTCATCCACGCGAATGCTCGGACCGCTCAAGATGCCCGCGGAGGTTACCAGCACATTCAGCTGACCAAAGGCTTCATGCGCCGTTTTCATTAGATTAGCAACTTCGGATTCTACATTGACATCGGTTCGGACAAATTGGGCGACGCCGCCTTCAGATTGAATAGCTGCCACCGTTTGTTTCCCACCTTCGACGTTTATATCACCGATGACAACTTTCGCGCCCGCGCGGGCATAGAGAATCGCTGACGCTGCACCGATTCCCGTTGCACCTCCGGTAATCACAGCGACTTTGTTTGTTAATTCCATATCTGTCTCCTAATCAGTATAGTTTTAGACATAGTGCACTTGGAATTGTAGCACGGTGGGCAATCGTTGTCAATTTGCAAGTTGGACTCGGAGATTTCCTTGTCCGAAGATTTAACGCATGATAAAATTGGTATCTATCCACGCGATTTACTAGAAGGATGAGAATCTTTCAAGTTCCATATTAATCAGATCTGGAGGAAAAATGCAGATAGCTTATAAAGATATATTACCCACGATCCACCCGACCGCTTTCATCGCTCCCGGTGCGATGATTATCGGTGCCGTTACCATTGATGAAGAATCGAGTGTTTGGTTTAATTGTGTCCTGCGAGGCGATTTGGAATACATAGAAGTTGGCGAGCGCACAAACATTCAGGATGGCACGGTTGTGCATCTCGATCCGGGTTTTCCCTGTGTGATTGGAGATGATGTCACAATCGGACATGGGGCAATCATTCACGGATGCACAGTGGGCGATGGGGCTATGATTTCAATGGGAGCAACTATCCTGACTGGTGCCAAGATCGGCGAGCGAGCGATCATCGCGGCAGGTGCAGTTGTACGAGAGGGGCAGGAAATCCCGCCAGACACATTGGCAATGGGACTTCCAGCCCAAGTTAGGCGAGAGGTTACTGAGGCAGATTTGGAACGTGTCCGATCAGGGAGAGAGGGCTATGTTGCACGGGGACAGTTAATGCGAAAATCGTTGAGCGAGTATACTGATCAATAACAATTAAGGTGTGTTGACGAGATCGGAAAACGAGGAACGAGTAAGTCCTGAACCTAGCACGCGCCACACTTCTTGCAAACAGTGGTATCGCACGGGCTTGTCATGAACCGCTTTTCGTGCTTATTATGTTCGAGGCGCAGGAACTCTGGCTTGACATTTAGGTCTAGGTAGTCCCACGGGTTGAACTCGCCGATAGAACGTGGACGGAGGGCATAAAAATCGGGGTCCAAACCGTGTTTGCGAAAAGTAGCTTTCCACGCTGCCCCTCTAGCGAGGTCTAAAATCACCCTACTCAGTCGTCGATCCCCTCTGGCGAACACCGCCTCTTGGTAGGCGAGTCGAGCGCTAGCTGAAGAGAATTTCATCCCGCCGATACGTCCCAACTCTTTTTTTAGGAATGTGAGTTTGCGAGAGATAGTCTTCGGATCTTCCATCGGGACCCACTGGAAGGGCGTGTGGGGTTTGGGAACCATCGGAGAAATAGTGAAACCGATCTGCGCCATCCTGCCCGACTTTTTAGCGTAAGGCAGAACAATAGATCGCATCTCCTTCGCCATGTCGACGATGGCTTCAACATCAGCGGGAGTTTCATAGGGCACGCCAATCAAGTAGTAAAGGCGCAGGTTAAGGATATCTCGTTTGACAGCTTCTTCAAGGACATGATACAGACGTTCACGCGGAATCGCTTTGTTGACAACTTTTTGTAGATTTTCGGTGGCGACCTCCGGAGCAATCGTGATTGTGCCTTGTTCACTGTCAGCAAGCGCATCGAGCAAGGGAGGACGAACCGTTTCCGCCCGTAGGGAAGCGCATGAGATGCGGAAACCTCTTTCAACTAGTCCGCTCGCAATCTCATCAATATCCGGATGATCAGAGATTGAGGCTCCTACTAGACCGATTCGATCTGTGATACCGCGGGCTTTTTCGGCGAGCTGAAGTGTGTTTTCCACCGACCGACGTCTGGGCCACCGCCGTGCATAATCAGCAACACAGAAACGGCATTGACGGCCGCAGCCACGTACAATCTCAATGAGGTGTGCGTTAGAAAACTCTGTGTTTGGTGTATGGATCTGCGTGCAAGTTTCGGCTTCATCAAGGCTCGGAATCGCCCCCGAACGAATTCGAGCTGGCGCGGGCGATTTCGCCCGCATCTCCTCGATTCCGCCGTCTTCGTCATAATCAACTTCATAAAAACGTGGAACATAGAGTCCGGGGACTGTTGCAAGTTCCCACAGTAAGTCCTCTTTAGACGCCTGCGCCCCTTTCCACTCCCCAAAAATATCCATAAGATAATGGAGCGTCATCTCTGCTTCGCCTACAACGAACACATCTATAAAGTCAGCAATAGGTTCGGGATTATAGGAGATATTGATCCCCCCTGCCATAACAAGTGGATCAGTATCCTCCCTATCCGCAGCGAGAGGTTCAAGTCGGGCCATCTCTAGCGTGGTCGGAATATTGACGTAATCTGATTCAAATGAAACGGAGAATCCAAGCAGATCGAATTGATAGAGCGGTGTTTGTGTTTCAAAGGAAAATAGCGCTGTCCGATGGTTGTCGAGTTGACGCACCATTTCTGGTTCGGGAAGGAATGCACGCTCGCAGGAGGTATCGTCGCGCTGGTTAAGGAGGGAATAGATAACCTGAAGCCCGAGGCTTGACATACCAAGGGAGTAAGCACCCGGATAGATTAGCGCAAACCGATTTTCTTTCCTGAAATTGAAGTGTGGACGGTGCTCTGCCTTGAGGAGTTCCTGATATGTTTGGCGTAAAATTCGTTGCATAACAATTTTAGCAGGGGTAAATTTATTTCCCTTTCTGATTGCGGACTCGTAAAAACGCGGGGATATCCAATAAATCTTCATCATCTGCCGCGATCTTAGGTTGAACTACGTCGCCTGCGGGTTGGTCTTGTCTCGATCTCGAGTCCTGCCTAAAAGAATCTTGACCTGTTCGACTCAAACCGGCTGACTCTGAATTCCCTTGGACACGTGTCCCTCGATCTGCTCGAGGAAAATTACGTCCCAAGAACTCTTCCAGATTTACAATGTCGCTTTGCCCTGTTTGCTGCCTATTGTTTCGGGTTTGTGGATCAAACCCAGTTGCAATTACAGTTACACGCAGTTCGTCTTCCAAGCTATCATCATAAACAAGTCCAAAAATTACCTGCTCCGTGTCCGAAGCTTCTCTGATAACTTCCATTGCATCTTCTAATTCGTGCATCGCCATGTCGCTAGGGCCCGTGATATTTACGATAATTCCAGTTGCTCCCTCAATAGAGTTCTCTTCCAGTAGCGGCGAAAGGATAGCACGCTTCGCTGCGCCTTGAGCGCGATTGTCACCTGTTCCCGTGCCAATTCCCATCAATGCGCCGCCGGCGTTAGACATAATCGTCTTGACATCAGCGAAGTCGAGGTTAATTTCACCGGTAACCATAATGAGATCGGAAATGCTCTGGACAGCGTGTAGTAAAATCTCGTCTCCCATTCGGAATCCCATTTTTATCGGCAGACTCCGGTCCACCTCTTCCATGAGACGCTGATTCGGAATAACGATAACGGAGTCTGTATTCTCGCGCATTTCATTCACACCTGATTCCGCTTGAACGGCACGCCGTCTTCCCTCAAAGGTAAATGGACGTGTAATCACACCGATTGTTAACGCCTCCGTTTCCTTAGCAAGGCTTGCAATAATTGGTGACGCACCTGTACCGGTGCCGCCGCCCATGCCTGCCGTAACAAATACCATATCCGCATCTTCGACGATACTTCGGAGGTTTTCCTTGCTTTCTTCTGCTGCCTTACGCCCTGTCTCCGGGTCCGCTCCGGCACCGAGGCCTCTTGTCGTATTTTCGCCAATCCGCACCTGGGTTGCATTATGACACAATCTTAGAGCCTGAACATCGGTGTTGACTACATAGAATTCTACACCCGCCAATTCAGCCTCAATCATGCGTCTGACCGCGTTGCTTCCTCCGCCCCCGACGCCAATGACTTTGATACGAGCGACATTTGAAAATTCATCTTGTTCAACAAACTCGATTACTTGATCGTTCATAACTTTCAGTTGTACCCCTATTGACGGAGCAACCTAACTCCTCCCTTGTTTTGAGCGCACCCGAGCATCAAGATGCTAGTGCAAAGTGACTCAGCCGCAAACCACGGAAGATGCACGAAACATTTCGATTTACACTCTATCTTCAGATTATAGAGAGCCACCAAACTAAAGTCAACATTTTTTTACCGATCCTACAAAATCTCAACCGTACTTTGCTGTTACAGCCAGTCTTGGAACCAATTCTTCATACGTTTGAAAATCTGATCGAACAGGTTTGTTCCTTTGATGAAGGTTCTTTTGGGGGCACGATAATGTTCCATCGCACCGGCAAGGACAAGTCCAACACCTGTTGCATAGACCGGGCTATGTATTTTCTCCGTTAATCCCTTCAGTGGACAGGGGTATCCAACCCGCACTGGACAAGGAAAAGCCTGTTCCGCTGATTCAAGCAACCCATCAAGAAGTGCAGTCCCACCGGTCAGTACAACTCCAGCCGGAATGGTGAGGTTACAATTATAGATTTCCTGACCAATTAGACTCAAGAATTCGTCCATACGGCACTGAATAATTTCTGCCAAATCACGTCGAGTGATGAAACGCGGTTTGTGCACACCGCCAACCGTCGAAATCGGGATAGCATCATTCTGCTCCACGAGGTCAACCGATGCACAACCGTAGCGCAGTTTAATCTTGTCCGCATCCTGTGGCGTCATCTTTAACAATTGCGCAATATCATTGGTGATATGATGACCGCCGAGCGAGAGTACCGCAGAATGATGGAGAGTGCCGTCCTTGTAAACCACAACATCTGTAGTTCCTCCACCCATGTCGGCGAGAGCAACACCCACTGACTTCTCCTCAGGGGTTAGGACCGCCTCGGCAGAGGCAATAGGTTCCAAAATAATGTCTTCAACGGAAATTCCTGCATTATAGATACTCTTCACCAGATTTTGCGCGGACGCAACGGCACCCGTAATGATATGAACATAGGCTTCAAGACGAACCCCAGACATACCGACTGGATCCTTAATTCCACCTTGCTCGTCAACAATAAAGCCTTGTGGAATCACATGCAATATTTCCCGTTCAACGGGAATCTTCATCGCTTGGGCAGCATTGATTGCACGTTCGACATCGGATTGCGTAATCTCGTGACCTTCTCCTGAAACAGCAACGAGACCGTGAGACGTTTGCCCGGTAATATGCCCTCCTGCGATGCCGGCATATACAGATCCAATCTGCACGCCTGCCATGAGTTCAGCAGTTTCAACGGCCTGGCGAATCGCCGTTGTCGTGAGATCAATGTCGACAACAACTCCCTTTCGTAATCCTTCAGAAGGGGCAGTACCAACACCTATAATCTCAATCTTTTCCGGATCCCCCTGCCAAGTATTTCCGATAATCGCAGCGATTTTGCTAGTCCCGATGTCTAGGCCAACAATAATCTCTTCTCCAGCCATCTTATTGTCCTCCCCAATACATGGCATCTTTAAACCTAGCATCCAAATAACCATCAAGAGGATTCAAAGTATGTTGCCCTCGCTTCGTACGCATCGTTTGATTCTTTATGAATAAACCAATATGATAAATGCCAGTTTCAATAAAATCCGATGAAATCCATACGAGAGGGAGATTGCTAAATTGGAGAGTAATTTTATCTGGTCGATTCGTATCAATTGTTTGTAGAGTAGGTATAATTTCCGGAGCCAGACTCAGAGCCAAATTTAGCACGTTAAGGGCAAGTTGAACGCTATCGGCATCCACTCGATCTCCCACACTAGACACGTGCTGTTCAGTACTGATAATCGTAACAATCGAACTGGAAGCTGGAAGCGATTCTACATATTCTAACACATATCCCTCAAGATCAACCAGTACAAAGCGGTTGGGGCTATTTTCGGGATATTTCAGTAATGCAGCTGGTTCTCTTTCGGTTATTTCAAGCGTCAAGGAACGTTTTAGAATGCTTTTTGAAAGATGCGCCTGTTTGACGTAACTGAGTTTTTGTTTCAGACGTTGTTCAATTACAGATCCTGAAATGGTATGCACATCACTCTGACGAGACCTTAAATCTAAAGCGGCAATCACTTCCTTCTGTGTATAGCGCTCGGTGCCGGAAACAGAAATCTGTTTCACACGTAAAAAGCCAACCTTCAAGGTCAAATAGTGAATGAAAAGTAGTCCAATTACACAGGTTATACCAATTATTAAATAACGGCCGACACGGCGAGGGGGTTGTTCAGGCGCCGATACTAAGCGAGCCTTAAATTGACTGGAAGATTGACATGATGAAAATTGCACGAACTCTAGACCTAGTGGAGGCGCATGTTAGTATGTAACCATCCATAACCACAAAAGACAAAAGTCTACTTTCAAGCCGCAAACAAAGCAACGATTGGAACATTTCGATTTGGCTGCCTCTGGGACGGGTTATAATTCCGCCGGCAGAGTTCATTATAAAGTCCTACATCCTGTTCCGAAAGTTGATTGCACGAATACCTCGGTGACGACACTCAAATCCCTTTTCAAACAGATTCGTCTGTTCGCTGTTGCCAGAATCTCGGAGGCGTTGTCAGGCTTGACCTTGATTTGTCGAGTCAGAAACATCATTCACCTCCACTAGATCTTCTTCGTTTTGATGTTCTTCGTAGAATTCAAGGACGCACAGACGCATGACCTGACTGATAGACATACGCTTGAGCTCGGCATATCTCTTCACGAAATCATGCAAATCCTTATCCAGACGAAATTGTACAACTTGTTTTGCCATGATGTAATTGATTATACGACAAACAATTGCAGATTTCAACTAAAAATTAACGAAATTTGCCTAAAGTTAGGACTTTTTATGCACTTTTTTGTATATTTTCAAGAAAAAACACACAATATCTCGTGGTATGCCCATTTGAAAGGCGTCTCTGCTAAGATTACTGCACTTTTTTGCGGATAATGCGAGAGACCATCAAACCGAAAATCTAGCAGTCTTGCAGTGCCCTAACAAACATCTGCACTAGGCTTAACAGACCCGAATCGTGAAAAACTTCAGTTTAGCTGTTGTTTGGCGCCTCATCGGCTCTCCCAAGCTTTTCCAATAATTCACGACCAACTTGCCAGATATCCCCAGCTCCAACTGTGATAACAATATCATTCGGACGAACGATATTTACCAAAGTTTCCGTAATTTCGTCTTTGTCAGGGACATAAATCACATGTCGATGGCCGTGTGCTTGAATAGCATGCGCTAGTTTTTCCGCAGTCACCCCTTCGACCGGAGTTTCTCCGGCTCCATAAATTGAACTGACAATGAGGACATCCGTCTGATAGAACGATCTCGAAAATTCTTCAGCGAGATGCTTCACGCGCTGATAACGGTGCGGTTGGAAAACAGCAACGATACGGCGATTATAGCTTTCACGGGTAGCTTGAAAGGTTGCTTTTAGTTTTGCGGGATTGTGTGCATAATCATCAACCACAATGATATCGTTGACTTGACCGATAATTTCAAAACGACGATGCACGCCCCGAAAAGACTCCAAGGCTTCTCGAATTGAATCAAAAGGTACGCCTAACTCCAGCCCGACAGCGACCGCTGCCAATGAGTTCAAGATATTGTGGTTTCCCGGCATTTTAAGATGAATCTCTCCCAAGATTTCTCCGCGTACGTGGACACGGTAGCGAGAAGTTGGACCGTCAATAACTAATCGCTCTGCCATCAGGTCCGCGCGTGTTTCAATACCGTAGGTCACATAGCGTTTTTCGATTCGAGGAATTAGCTGCTGTATGTTTTCCTGATCCAAGCATAATACCGCCACGCCGTAAAACGGAACCTTGTTGATGAATTCTAGAAACGTCTCGCCAATCTCTTCAACACTGTTATAGTAGTCAAGATGATCGGCATCAACTGATGTGACCACCGCGACTGTTGGGAAAAAGTTCTCAATGGAACCATAAGCTTCGTCCGCTTCAACCACCATCATTTCCCCCTGCCCAATCCGAGCATGGCTGCCCAGACTGACCAATTTCCCTCCAACAACAACAGTTGGATCTAGCTTATCTAGCACCGCCGCTGTCATCGCGGTTGTAGTGGTTTTTCCATGCGTTCCACTCACCGCGACGCTGAACTTCATCCGCATAATCTCCGCGAGCATCTCAGCACCACGAATTACAGGAATCTTGTGTTCCTTTGCCGCAACCACCTCAGGATTCTGGAGCGAAACGGCAGGAGACATCACCACAACATCCGCACCGGTGATCTGTTCAGCAGCATGACCACAATAGACATTCGCACCTAATGCTACCAAACGCTCGGTGACTTCTGTTTCGCGCAAATCGGATCCAGACACCTGAAAATCGAGGTTTAGCAGGATCTCAGCAATTCCACTGAGTCCAGCCCCACCAATACCAATGATGTGAATATGACGAGTCTTTCCAAACATAGGCATAAACTTTCTAAGCTTTAAGGGTTAGATTTTACGAAAGAAAAGATTGATTGGGCAATTTCTTCGCCGGCGTGTGGGTTGCCCAACTGACGACTTTGATTTGCCATCTCTTGCTGTTCCTCCGGATTGTCTATGATTCTGATGATTTCTTCTGCAAGTCTGTTTCCTGTCAATGTACGTTGGTCTAGCACCACACCACCACCCGCCTCCGCAATGGCTTGGGCATTGAGTCTTTGATGATCTCCAGCAGCAGTTGGCAAAGGGACAAAAATCGCTGGAATACCACACGCGGTGATTTCTGCAATTGTCATACCCCCGGCTCGACATACCATCAAATCAGCAATGCTGTAGATTTTTTCAATGGGATCAAAGTACGGCTGTACCAAATGTCGAAGTGATGATGCCTGATAACGTACCTTAACTGCTTCATAGTCAACTTTGCCTGTTTGATGGACGAATTGAAGCCGCTGGCCGAATGGTGCCAAATCCTTAAGGGAATCCATCAGATTCTGGTTAATTGCTTGTGCGCCTTGGCTTCCTCCCATCACAAAGATGGTTTTCCGTTCCGGGTCTAGCCCAAGTGAATCGTAAGTTTCACCCGCTCGTTTAGCTGCTCCAACTGTTCGGCGGATTGGATTACCCAATACCCTCGTTTTTTCGATTGGAAAGTGTGTACCAGCAGTTTCAAATGCGAGATAGATCGCTTTTGCCCAGCGTGCTAGGATGCGATTTGTGAGTCCGGGGGCAGCGTTCTGTTCCTGTATAACCGTCGGTATGCTCAATAACACGGCCGCGAAAAGCACGGGACCACAGACATAACCTCCTGTTCCTACCACAACACTGGGTTTGAGATTTTTGAGTAACGCTAATGATTTTACCAAACCGGAACAAACCTTGTACAGAACAGGTATCCATCGCCATGTTAATTTGCGCGGAAAACCTGCAACGGAGATTGGCAGGAACCGAAACCCGTGCTGCGGAACCAGTGTTGATTCTAGGCGGTCTGCCCCACCGATGAAAACAACGTCAGTCTCCTGGCTGAGTTCTATGAGTTCTTTGGCGATACCGATTGCTGGATAGATGTGACCACCGGTCCCACCACCCGAAATCACGATTCGTGCCATCAGCGTAAGCCTCGTGAGTACTGTGGGTTTGTATCTAATAGACTACTGTTAGAATGTAGCGATTTGTCAGGTTTGGCTTGACGAATAGGAGTTCCTTCACTACGATTTCAGCGGGAACTGACGAACTAGTCGGAACACCTACTGATAACCAACCTCGATTTATAGGGGTTCGACCTCTAGAGGTGGCTGGACACCGGCTACTTCGTTCATGTCGCGCGAGATGTTCAACAGAATTCCAACACTAAACAAGCTGACTAAGAGCGATGAACCACCGTAACTTATGAAAGGTAGCGTAATCCCTTTTGCAGGCAACATGCCGGTCACCACACCAATGTTCACAACCGTTTGTAGCCCAATGAGTGTAGTGATTCCGATAGCAATCAAACAGCCAAAGGCATCTGCGGTATGTTGAGCAATATAGATGCCTCTCCAGATGAGCAACATAAACAGGACAATAATGCTAAACACACCAACAAAACCGAGTTCTTCACCAAGAATCGCAAAGATGAAGTCGGTGTGCGGATAAGGCAGATGAAAGAGCTTAAAAATACTATTACCAATGCCTGTACCGAATAATCCACCAAGTGCAAGCGCATTTAAGGATTGATTTACCTGATACGGTCCTTCATAAGGAAACGTCAACGAGCTCAGAAACCCCTGAATCCGCTGCATTTTATAAGCGTCGCCTTGGATCGATGCATAGATAAAAAGGCAGGAAATTCCAATAACCAGAACAATCTGTGAGGGACGCGCGCCTCCCACGAATAGCAGTACAAGCACTGATAGGCTTAATAAAACCGCCGATCCAAAATCGGGCTGCTTGTACAGAAGGATAAATGTAATCGAAAGGATAAGAATGGTCGGCAGTAAGCCTCGGGTGAAACTACGAATTTGATTGTGTTTGCTGACGAGGAAGTGAGACACATAAGTTACCAACCCAAGTTTTGTTAACTCAACGGGTTGGAATTGCAGCCCCGAAACCCGAATCCATCGATGAAATTTGATGCCCCCTGCCGAACGAACATCGTGCCCGATTGGCGAAAATACCAGCAACAAACCGATCAGTGACAGCGCTAAGATCAACTTCGCGTACCTTTGATAATATTGATAAGGGAAGTATGACGCGACAAACATGCTGACTAATCCGAGGGCACAAGCGATAAGTTGCATCTTCAAATAGTGATAGCTATTTTCACTATATAGTTCATAGGCAAGCATGTTGCTCGAGCTGTAGACCATCACGATTCCGATTGCGACGAGACATAGCGCGATGAACAGTAGGAAATGATCTATTCCCCCTTTAATCGGATAATTGGCCCAAATGAATACCGGCTTTTGAGGTTGGCTCTTTCGATTCAAGGTGGTTAACAGCCTCCCGAAACGCTTGACCGCGCGCTTTATAGTCTGTGTACAAATCAAAACTCGCATTCGCCGGTGACAAAAGCACTACATCGCCCGGCACTGCATGTGAGTAGGCAAGTTCGACAGCGTCGGTCATCGTCCCTGCATCCCGTGTAACGACATGCGCTGCAAGGGCGTTTCGTATTATTCCGGTGTGCGATCCCAGCAGGATTAAGCCCTTGACTTTTGATCGGACGTACTCAATCAGCGGCTGATAGTTATTTCCCTTATCGTATCCACCCATGATTAGCAGAATCGGATCCGATAACGATTCGAGCGCTGCCTTGACAGCAGCAACATTGGTGGCTTTGGAATCGTTAATAAACCGGATACCATTAATTGTCTTGACCGGCTCAAAGGCGTGTTCAAGTGGCGGGTGCTCGGCAGGAGAGAAATTGCAAATTGCGGTGCGCATTATATCTGGTGAAATGCCGAAAATTTGTCCAACGGCTGTGGCCGCAAGGACATTTTGGAGATTATGCCTCCCCGGCAAAGGACTGTCGTCAACATCACAAATCCAGTGAGATTCGCCCTCCCACTTTGCAAAGATCTGGTTATCTTTTACATAAGTTCCCTGTTCAACAGTAGCGGTGTCCGTAAAGAAAATCGATTTTGCGCGCGTTTCATCACCAAACGATAGTACGCTCGCATCTAAAGAATTCAGGACAATCCAATCTGTTGATGTTTGGTTCGCACAGATTTTCAACTTCGCTGACCGATAGGCAGCCATTGTCTTGTGTCGGTCTAGATGATCACGCGACAAATTCAGAACAACACTCACGATTGGTCGAAACTCTGTTGTTGTTTCAAGCTGAAAACTACTGGCTTCGATCACGACGAGATCTTTAGCCGTTAAATCCTGGACCTCGCTCGACAACGGAACGCCAATATTACCCGCTGTACAAACCCGTCGGAAATTTCCACGCTTGAGAACTTCTGCTGTTAAAATCGTGGTTGTCGATTTGCCTTTTGTGCCTGTAATTGCAACTATCGGCGCAGCGCAGAGACTTGCAGCGACCTCCAGCTCGCCAGTAATCGGGATTCCCGCAGAACCCGCTTCCTGCAGAATTGGGATGTCTAACGGCACTCCCGGCGAAAGGACAATCAGATCCGCTTTTTCAATGCAGCGTTGATCGTGACCATCAAGAATGAAATCAATGTCTCGACCCTTTAGGGCATCAATATCTCCTTGAAGTTCATCGCTGGATTTCGGGTCTGTCACAAGAACCTTCGCGCCGAGATCGTCTAGCAATTTGGCAACAGCAACGCCGCTGCGATGGAGTCCGAAGACGGAGATCTGTTTATCTGCGAATGTCATTTGGGATTTACCTTACACACAGAACAACACTGATATAACGCGGAATAATCCTCATGAACGGGACATAATTTTTTCCACCCAAGCCGCCACGACCGCATCCACCATCGTCTGTCCATGTTCGGCGTTGGCGGTCCAGCTATTCTTCTCCTCATCTTGACGACAGTACCAAGGCGCCGTGTCGTCCAAGCGATCCTGTTCTACCAATTCGGGACGGGTCGCTAGCAGAAAAGAGGTTTCGTTATACCCCGCATGGTCACCGCCAGCAGGCGGCGATGCGGCGGGAAGAATCATCGGTTGGACATCAATATGACCGGATAAGGGACCCGCTTCGTCCTTCAAGGATTCCACACCCCACCATCCGCGCGGATACCCCCGCTCCAAGATGCTCTCAAAGGCAAGCTCCGCCGCTGCCTTTTTGAATGCTAGCGCAAGTGGTGCTTCCATGCCTTGGTGCATGATAATCACATAAATGGTCTTGAAACCCATCTCACGGAAATTTTTCAGAATCGCTTTGACATGACCGCCAAACGCAGCGTAATCCGGGTCAATGGTGCCATCGGCGGGTCCGCCGAGTGCGTATCCGGTGGGACCGTAGTCGAAAGAGGGGGCAATGATGACATCTATTTTCTTGGCGATCCGGGCACAAATTTCTTCAACGATAATCGTATCGTGACCGATCGCCATGTGCGGACCGTGAGTCTCAATGCAGCCTGCTGGTACGAGTAGAGGCTGTCCACGTTCTACAGATTTTTTTAATTGGTAGGGACGTATATGTTTTAAGTACATGCTATCTCCGCTTCTGAAGTCCGACAGTTTTCAAGTAATCGAGGAATTGGCTGGTCTGCCTAAATAGTACCACGATTCGCTTAATCAGATCAACCGACTTTTCTTGATTGGATCCCTGATTGATGTTAAACTGGAACGGGAATTGAGGCGGTGCCTAGTGCAATGCATTGACATACTCCAAAACCTAAAGGATTTGGATTCTTTAGGAATCGAATTGCGCTATCAACAAGGATTGGACGGCGAA
>JAGWBT010000015.1:0-13633 GCA_021295755.1 Candidatus Poribacteria bacterium | reverse complement strand
GTTTGTAGACGTTGACACAAGGAGCCAATCTGTATCACCGCATTAAAAGACGGGGGTTTAGATTGGAAGATTTTGATAATAACAGAAGCAACAGAAAGTTCACGGAGGATGAATAGATAATGAAAAAACGACCCGATATGCAAAGCGAAGCTAGTCCTGAAGGATTAGAAATTGTCCAACTGACAACGGAGGAGGTACCCAGTTCGCACATCTATATGGAGGCACAGATCTTCACGCCGGATTCAAAGCGATTTATCCTGCACCGCTCCGCACATCCACACGGGTCAGATCCGCAAGACCCTGAACATCAATATTTGATCTGCGATCTGGAGAACAACTGCGAGCTGATTCCAATTACCAAAGAAACCGGTGCAACCGCCCCTTCTGTGTCGCCCGATGGGACGACCCTCTACTACTTTATTGATGAAACCCACCCCGGCGGCGGGAGACTGACCCTCAAGCGAGTTGGTATGGACGGTACTGACAGAGAGACACTGTTGACAATGGATTCACCGCTGCCCAACACCAATTTTCGTCCGAGCCGTCCGTATCCGCTATCCACAATATCCTCTGACGGAAAGCGATTAGCAATCTCCACCTTCTTCGGTGATGGTAACACAACAGATGCACCTTGGGGCTTGATGGTTTTCGATTTAGAGGGAGCATCCGTTGAGCTGATTATCCACGGCCAGACATGGTGCAACATGCACCCGCAGTACAGTCGATCCCTCGACACTGACGAAGCGCACGATATTCTCATCCAAGAAAATCACGGCAATACTTGCGATTCATTAGGAAAAGTCTCTCAACTGGTCGGTGGAGATGGGGCGGATATCCATGTCCTTCGTGATGACGGAACAAAGCTCAGAGATCTGCCTTGGGGACGGGATGGGATTGAGTTCTGTCAAGGTCATCAGTGCTGGATTGGACGTAGTTCAAGAGCACTGACTAGCACCTCCACACGGGAACCTAAGAGTTGTCGCCTGATTGAGGGGCAGGCACTGCCTCATGTGGGACATTTGGGGCTCAATACGCCGGGTGGCAGGCGCAACGACCTATCGCGTGATTTCCCAAATCCTGATTTCTATCATTTTGCCACAGATATCGCTGGGCAGCGGCTGATTACAGACGCTGGTCCTAGAGATGGCGGCGGTGCAATCTATCTAGCCGAGCTGCCCACCGATGAAACAGGTCAGCTAGGCAACATTACCTTTTTGCTTAACCCACGCTCTTCTTGGGAAAAAGGTAGCCATATCCACCCATTCCTCTCACCAGACGGCAGTACAGGGTTTTTCAATTCTGATGAGAGTGGCATATTGCAGGCGTACATGGTAAAAGGTTGGGCGGTCTGATTCAGCAAAGACACCTACCCTTCTCATGGGAACCGATGGATTCTATCTCTTAGAACTTACACAGTTGAGTAACTAGAACCTGGGGTTAAACTCCGTCGGCGCAAGTTAGCTACCCCGATTTCATTGAGGCAGGCTCTATGGGCAAGGACAGGTTGGAAACCTGTCCCCACGAGTGAATTTCATGGTCGTATGTCACAAAGGCAGAGGCATACAGCGTCGGAAATCAGATGTGATTTTCGCAATTGAAGTGCGTAAGTTTTATCCTTAGACGACCATTTACTTGAACAACGTCGAGAAATTTGCTAACATAATGTTGAGACAAAATAACTTTCTGCCCTACACCTAAGTTTTTGTGTGAATTGAAGTCAGCCTATGGAGGAGCATCAAGGTCAGTTACCCCACCCTGAAGGGATAGGGCTTGTTACCCGTTCCCCGGGATTTATTGGGTTACGCGCTTCTGTCCCCGTCTGAACAGGGGTTTCGGGGGTGTTAGTTACCACCGCACCTCCATACAAGTGCTTGGTTGTAAAGAGAGCGCAGTAATGCTAACCAGACGGTAAAGATCTTTCGTTGTTTCGTTGTAGGATAGGCGCGACATTCATAAGTCTGTTTCATAGGATTGTCCTTGCCCTTCATATCCGTTTCAGTGGAGGTGTGTGGGAGACCCTAACAAGTGTTAGGGCTGCAACTTTCCTATGAAGGACAAGACAATTTTAACAGACTCACAATATGTTTCAAGCAAAAAGGAAGGCGGGATTTCCTCACACACTAAAGTGTGGGAGCTCCATCCCGAAGAATTCTGATGAAAATTACCAACATTGAAGTGATTCCGATTTACCCTCGCCTTGCAAAACGTTATGACAATCGCAAGGTCGATTTATACGGTATAGACCATCGCACCGTTTTCAAAGTGGAGACAGACGCCGGGATAGTCGGTTACGGGGATCAGCGCGTCCGCCCCGGTGGACAGCCGGATCCCGCAATCGCAGCATCACTCATCGGTCACAACCCGTTTGACTTTATCAACAACCATCTCCCCTACGGCTCCGCCCTGAGTTGCGCCCTCTACGATGTAATGGGAAAATATCTCAATGTGCCTGTCTATAAGTTGATAGGACAGAAAGTCCGGGAGGCGGTCCCCGTTGCAGCGTGGACCCGTCCGGCAGCGCCGGAGATATTCCGTGACGAAATCAGTCGAGCGGCGGATCAAGGTTATACGATCTTTAAGATGCACACCTGCGATTACTTCGACGTGATGGAACAGACTCGGCTCGCCGAAGAGGTCGCACCGGAGGGTTTCAAGATTCATTACGACTTCAATAGTAACCGGAGTTTGGCGGCGGTCCTTCCCATCATTCAAGAATTGGAACGTAACCATCCGATTGTCGGTTATATTGAAGACCCGCTCGTGAAGAATGATATAGATGGCTGGCGTCGATTGCGCGAACAGACCCGTCTTCCGATTATCATGCACGGCACACCGCTCGGAAGCGTCCAAGAAATCCTCCACAGTGTTGCCGACATCTACATGATTGGTGGCTCGATTGGCGATACTATTGCGACAGGGTTTGCCTGCGGAAAAGCGAATATCCAAACAATACTTCAGTTTGAGTCAGGCACACTCGGCAAAGCGATGGCATTGCACATGGCAGCTGTTCTTCCTACCCACACCGCCCACTCCATCAATCTAGACGACCAATATGAGGAGGACTACACCACTGAGCGGATTCCCATCATCGAAGGATCATCACCCGTTCCAGAAGGTCCGGGACTTGGTTACGAAGTAGACGAAGACGCATTGGCACGTATCGCAGCAAATAAACCGATAGAACCTCCCAAGCACGTTGGTGTGCTGCACATGCCGGGTGGGAATACCTTCTACGGTCGTTCCTATGTCTCACCTACCAGCGTAACGGGACGTGAGGAAGGCACAATTCGGGGCATGAGGTCGGAGATATGGGAAGACGACGGCTCAACGGAATTTGCCGGAATCTATGAGCGGGCGCAGAAGGAAGGAACATTCCGTGCAGATTAACAAGGGGACTTACAGGGCAAGTCCAACTCTGAAAATTGCGGAAGGACGGAACACCAATGGGTGTATTTGATCAGGTGTTACAAGAGGTAGATGAACGGTGCCGTGAACAGCATATACCGATGCTTGGCCCTGAAAAAGCCGAGTTTCTCGCAGATCTGGTTCAAAAGGCGAAGCCGAACTTGATTGTTGAATGTGGCACCGCTATCGGTTATTCGGGACTCTGGCTGGTCGCTGCACTCAAATCTGCGGGTAGGGGCAGATTACTCACCGTTGAGATCGATACAGGACGTGCTCACGAAGCGCAGGAAAACTTTAGGCGCGCCAACGTCCAAGATTTGATTGATTCACGAGTTGGGGATGCTGCGGAGGTGCTGACAAC
Organism: Candidatus Poribacteria bacterium; assembly: GCA_021295755.1. Taxonomy (NCBI): domain Bacteria; phylum Candidatus Poribacteria; species Candidatus Poribacteria bacterium. The sequence goes on along the minus strand of JAGWBT010000015.1, from coordinate 9,867 downwards.
TATCCACGAGCCGGTCGATTTCTTGCTACTTGACAATAACTACAGCAACTACTTCCCCTGTTTTCGGGCAATTGAATCGCAGCTGACTGACCGGGCGACTGTTGTTGCGGATAACGTGGGAATCGGGGCAGCGGGCATGGCGAACTATCTGAACCATGTTCGCTCCAATTATGAAAGTCGAACTCATTGGTTTGAGACAGATCTGCCTTGGGTCAAACGCGATGCTATGGAGGTAACTATCTACCACAAGTCCGGTTAAATATTGAAAAGAGGACTCAACTGACACGCTTATTAGGAGGCACTACTATGGCGAACCTACATGGACCGGTTCTGACCGACGACGAACTTGCAATATTCCACGAACAGGGATACGTGCGTTTAGGCAAAGTTGCGCCGGACGAAGAGATTGAGGCACTTTGTCAGCGTATTGATGATATTATGCTGGGAAAGATTCGCTATGATAATATGCTTATGCAACTCTGTCCGTCAGCCGGTCATCCGGAATTATCGAAACAGACGAAAGAGTTTAAGGGATCTACACTGAAATATCGAAAGATTCAGGATCTCGATCAGGATCCACTGTTTCTGCCGTACATACGACACCCACTGTTCCAGGATATCACACAGAAGATCATCGGAGAAGAGGTCTCCGCTTTTCGGACGATGTTCTTCAATAAGCCAGCGGAGCAAGGAGTCCTCATTAATTGGCATCAGGATGGCGCCGGCGGCTGGGGATTGAGCATTTCACCAAAGGTAACAATCTGGACTGCGCTAGATCCGACGAGTGTCGCTAACGGATGCTTACAGATCATTCCGGGGTCGCATAAAAGTCTCATCCCCGAACAGGGTGACCAGCTATCTCCGGAGGAACGAGCCATTCACGCACCGGACGAGAAACGCATCTATCTTGAAATGGAGATGGGAGAAGTTGTGCTACTCCATAACTGGACGTTGCACCGCTCAGAGGTCAATACCACAAATCGACCCCGGCGGGGATTCAGTGTGTGTTACATTGATGCAGCAACCCGTCAGGTCTCAACCGGACGTGGCTATCCAAAGGTCTTTCCGAAGTATGTGCCGGTGCAGGAACCGTAAAATATGTGAATCTCGCTATATCCCAGTCGGAAACAACGATTGTTGTCTTAGCCCTACAGGAGCGTTTTATAGTGACCCCCGAAGAACTGTATCACTACGATGTGAATGGATATCTGCTGATCGAAGATGCCATTGAGCCGGACTATCTCGCGTATCTAAACGAACGTCTGGATATCTGGGAAGAAAAGGCGTTGCAAGATTTCCACGCCCTGCCAAAATCGGCAAATCCTGAAGTTAGATATGACGATATTCTGAATCAGGAGCCGTCCTTACTAGACCTCGTTGTGAATCCGAAAATGCTCCCCTATATTGATGAGATGGTGGATCGTCCTAGACTTAAGTCAACGTGGGTAACATTTAAGTGGAATGGGGGCAGGACGGCTTATCATTCCAACCACACACCGTCAGTGATGCACAATTTTTATCACTTTAATGGTCGTATCCATCATAACCTCTTCCAAGTGTTTTATGCAATGCGCGACATCAATCCCGGCGAGGGTGGGTTGCAAGTCATTCCGGGCAGCCACAAAGCCAACTATCCGTCACCGCCCGACGACGCATTGAAGGGTATGTACATTGAAATTCCGATGAAGGCGGGTTCTGTTCTGCTTTTCACCCACGATATGCGTCACGGCTCGTTCAACACCACGGATAATGTGCGCAGGACAATTATCTTCACTTACTGTCCCGGGGTCATTGCGAATTCTTTTGGGGGCGATACGCTTTACCAACGTCTCTTTGAAGATGCACCGGAAGGGAGTTGGTTAAAGTACCTCCTCCGTACTCCACACGGTTTCCTAGAAACCTACCCAAAGCCCGAAAATGTGCCTAATAGGACTTAAGTCCCCCTGATAAGGGGGATTTAGGGGGTTAAAAATCAAAAATCTACACCCGTGTACCAAATTTGCGTAAGTCCTGCCTAAAATAGATGAGCGGATATTCGGACACTATACAGGATTAAGTCGGTATTATGTCACACAAATTGTGACTCTATCCCCTCGTTGCAGTCCGAGGACTTGTGCCGCATTGCCCTGGTTAATGGAGATTTCCAGCCTATTAAAACTGCCGACAATTGCCAAAGCGTCACCAACTGCTGATTCAGCGTACGATCGGTTGAAATGGTCAATCTCCGTACTTCCTGCACGGATAACAACGCTGTCCCGTCCTTCGAGCGACTCCAAGATTTCTTGAGAGATGTTCGTGATTAAATTCCCAAAAGCATCAATCCAGATGACCTGTCCGATAATCGTGTTGTCCGTCACTTGAGGTTTTGGGATGGGGAGTTGCACAGACTCTGCAACGGGGCTGCCCAGTTTATCAATCCCTATGCCGTGCGAGAGGTGCGCTGCAATGGGAGCAAAGATGTCTCTACCATGAAAAGTGTTGCTCACTTGAGGTAAGAAGTAAGCTGAATTCTTCACCGCTACAGTATGGATACGCTCTTCATTGCGGAGGATATGGGTCAAAATCCCGTTGTCCGGGCAGACAAAGTAGGCTGTTTTTGTTCGGCAGACAATCGCTCGGCGCCCACTGCCCACGCCTGGATCTACGACTATCACATGGATAGTTCCGGTTGGGAAATAGCGATACGCTGAATCAATCAGGAACGCGGCAGCGTGAACATCCTGCGGCGGAACAGTGTGTGTGATGTCGACAATCTCAACTTGCGGATTGATATTCAGAATCACACCTTTCATGACGCCGACGTAATGATCGCTTGTCCCGAAATCGGTCATCAGTGTGATAATATGGGATGGCGCAAGATCCATTGTAAATCTCCTCGCAAAATAGACAGGCAGATTATACACATCATCGAAAGTGTAACAGAAAGAAAAGCCGCAGGCAAGACGAAATATTCACTTGCACCGTCGCATCTGCTGGGCTATAATATTTATATCGGATCTTGGGAATTTACGTGGGACCCTGAACAAAAAGGCGAGCCAAAGATGATTGCAGATACAGATTTAATGACAATTCCTGAAGCCAGCAAATGGGCAATAAACTATACTAAAAAAAATGTAACAACTTCCAATATCTCTTATCTAATTCAGTATGGAAGGATTCGGAAATATGATAACAATGGTTCCACAAGGGTTTCAAAACAGGATTTGATTAAATATTATGATTCATATATAGGAAAACGAGAAATTAACTGGAAAGCACAACTAGGCGAAGACATCAATTGGGGACTGTCATTCGACTACCTGAAAGAAGCCGATACGACGAAACATGTCCATAGACTCCACCCGTATAAAGGCAAATTCATCCCTCAACTGGTTGAATACTTCTTAGACAATCATACAGATGATTTCAAAAAAGATGTGTGTTTCAAACAAGGCGACATTATTCTTGATCCGTTTTGCGGTAGCGGCACAACACTGGTACAATCGAACGAACTTGGAATGCACGCTGTCGGCATTGATATTTCCGCATTTAACACGCTCATCAGCAACATCAAAATAGAAAAACATAGTCTCGTTGAGGTACAGAATGAAATTCACAATATCACAAGTGCCTTGAAGCGGTTTATCGGCGAATCTAATGTCGCTCAATTTGAAGCACAACTTGCTGAAGAGCTCAACGATTTTAATAATGAATATTTTCCTTCCCCTGATTTCAAATACCAAGTTAGGCAAGGACAGATCGATCAAGAGAAATATGGAAAAGCAAAAGAGCACCAATTCTCACTCAGATATTTTCAACTAATCAATCAATATGGAGTCAAGTTGTGGCAAAGAAAATCAGAGAATTTCCTCGATATGTGGTATTTATCACCTGTAAGAGAAGAGATCAATCTTGTCTTTGAGCGCGTCAAACATATCCAAAATCGTGAGACGCAGCGGGTGATCCAGATTATTCTGAGTCGAACTATTCGTACTTGTCGTGCAACGACCCATGCAGATTTGGCAACCTTAAAAGAACCTGTAACATCAGTCTATTACTGTGCCAAGCATGGCAAGATGTGTAAGCCATTGTTTTCAATATTGAGTTGGTGGGAGCGATACTGTCAAGATACAATTCAACGCCTTATTCAGTTTGATAAATTGAGAACTGACACGTTTCAAACCTGTCTGACTGGAGATTCTCGAACCATTGATATTATCAAAGCATTAAAAACCGATAACCCAGACTTCGCCCAACTCGTGAATGAGCAGAAGATTAAAGGGATTTTCTCTAGTCCACCGTATGTTGGACTAATTAATTATCATGAACAACACGCCTATGCCTATGATTTATTTGAATTTGATCGAAAAGACGAGCTAGAAATTGGACCGCTCTTCAAGGGCAAGGGAAAAGAAGCCAGAGAACAATATATCAAAGGTATTTCGGAAGTGCTACGGAATTGTAAAAGATTCTTATCTGAAGATTATGATGTTTTTCTAGTGGCAAATGACAAGTTCAACATGTATCCAACGATTGCGGAGCGTTCAGAAATGCGAATTGTCAACCAATATAAACGACCTGTTCTCAACAGAACAGAAAAGGACAAGGGCGCTTACTCCGAAAGTATTTTTCATCTGAAGTCAAAATAGCTTACAGATCGGCACAAATATGCCGCTATCCGCGGAACAGACCACATCAGTCGAAGCAACAATCAGAGAGAGTTTAAGGGAAAAGTTCCAAAATTACGAGCCAGAGTCTAAAAATATGCCCTTCCACTATCGCTTACTAGGGAAAGACAGAATGGCTCTCTATTCATTTATTCAATCGCTGAATACAACGTTTGGAATCTCCATTTATGAACCAGTTGCGGAGGCATTAGCCAAAACCCGTTTCGCAACAGCACAGTCACAATATGAGGTTGGCAACAAGATTAGCGAAGATGCCCAAAGCGAAATTCAGCGTATTATGAATGCGCTAACAACAGGAGATACAGATCCTGATAAACGCGAGGAAATTCAGAGGATTCGGGCGGTGTGCCAAACAGGTAACATGAATAAATTACGCACTGTGAAGGCAGATCTGTTGGTTAAAAATAATGAAGGTTCGTTACTTCTTTTTGATCTGAAAACAGTCAAGCCGAACAAGGGCGACTTTCAAAAGTTTAAGAGAACACTGTTAGAATGGTGTGCAATCGCTTTGGCAAAGAATCCAGATCTCGATATCCAGACTCTTATTGCAATTCCTTACAATCCGTATGAACCCGAACCCTATGAACGCTGGACGGCAAAAGGGATGTTGGATTTAGGACAAGAACTAAAAATCGCCAATGAGTTTTGGGATTTCTTAGGCGGAGAAGGTGCGTATCAAGATTTATTTACGACCTGAGATTGACCAGTATTTTGAAAGATTTAGAAATTGATTCAAAATTGAAATAGGAGTGACGATGGAAAGATTTTTACCGATCACAGATTCAACGCTTTACTCCATCTACGAGAAAGTGCAGGCGAATGAACGCCTCTCCTTTGAAGATGGGGTAAGGCTCTACGAAAGTCCCGATATCAACGGCGTCGGCTATCTTGCCAACATCGTGCGGGAGATTTAGCTTACTATAACTTCAATCAACATATCGACTACTCGAATGTGTGTATCCTACATGCACGTTGCCACTTTTGTGCGTTTGCACGCAAGGACATAAAGACCGACGGGGCATGGGAGATGAGCGTCGATGAATTTCTAGATAAGGCGATGTATTCGATTGACCATGGCTGCACGGAAATTCACAGCGTCGGTGGACTGCATCCAAAGCTACCGTTTGAATACTACCTCGACATGCTTCGTGGACTGAAGAAACGGATGCCACAGGTGCATCTGAAGTTTTTCACGGCTGTGGAGATTCATCACTTCTCTCGGATATTCAAGATGTCGATTGAGGAGGTCTTGATTGCGTTGCGCGAGGCGGGGCTAGATTCGCTGCCCGGCGGCGGAGCGGAGATCTTCGCGGAGGAGACGCGGGAAAAAATCTGTCCCGGCAAACTGAGCGCAGAGGGGTGGCTTGAGGTGCACGACATCGCACATGCTCTATGGACATCTCGAAACGAGCGAGGATCGGGCAGATCATCTGATTCGCCTTCGCGAGCAACAAGACAAATCGGGCGGTTTTGTCACCTTTATTCCGTTGGCGTTCCATCCCGACAACACACGAATGGATTACCTACCGAGCACGTCCGGCTTGACCGACCTGCAAAATATAGCTGCATCGCGTCTGTTGCTTGACAATTTCCCTCACATCAAGGTGTATTGGATTATGACTGGACTGAAGACAGCCCAGATTGCGCTGAGTTTTGGAGCAGATGACATTGACGGTACAGTGACGGAGGAGAAGATTACGCATATGGCTGGTGCAGACACGCCGGAAGCCATCTCAGCAGAAGAAATTATCCAAGTAATCGAGGAATCCGGTCACATTCCCGTTGAACGCGATACACTTTATAACGAAATTATCCGGGAAGGAAATCAATGGCACAGGAAAGCCGCGTAAAAGTTGGGGCGGTTTCGTTTCTGAACACGAAACCGCTGATTTTCCCTTTTCTGGAGAATCTGCAATTCCCCGGCAGCGAGGCAATCGAACTTAGCTTGGCGGCACCAAGCCGTTTAGCGAGAGAACTACAGGACGGAGACATTGACGTTGGGCTGATTCCAATCATTGAATATTTCCGAACCGATAGCAAATATAGAATCATACGGGACATTTCACTCTGCTCGCGGGGACCCGTTTTGAGCATTCAATTATTCAGCCACGTACCAATTCCCGCCATCCGTCACGTTGCACTCGACACCAATTCCCGCTCATCTCGTGCGCTTGTAAAGATCATCCTCGCGGAGAAATATAACTTGCATCCCGACTTTCATTCCTGCCCACCCACTATCGACCCGCAAGAGGCAGAGACGGATGCGGTGCTACTAATCGGGGATGCAGCGTTGAGACGGCTCGGTACAACAGATTATGCCTTAGATCTCGGTGCGGAATGGACGACGTTGACAGGGTTACCGTTTGTCTATGCTTGCTGGGTGGCGCGGGGAGAGATCGAGTTGGGACATGTTCCGCAAACCCTTCTGAATGCCAAAGAACGTGGTATTGATAAAATTCCTGAGATTACACGAATTGAATCTCAAAGACTCGGTTTCCCAGCAAACCTCTGTCGAGATTATCTCACCAAGCATATTTGCTATGAACTCGGTGAGTCTGAAATTGCCGGGCTGAAGAAGTTTTATGAACTCGCTGTGAAGTACGACCTTGCCCAACCCGGTGTGAAACTGAGGTTTGTATGAACTTCTGACCTTGAGAAGACATCATGTTGACGGATGATCAGAAAACACACTTTTACCTGTTGGGTTTCGTTAAAATCCCTGCTGTCCTTACGACTGAAGAGATTGACGAATTTTCTTGGCGATTTGACGCAATTATTGCTAACGGTAAAGACCAAGGAGATACGTCAGCACCGGGAGCGCGGATATTTCCAGAAGGGCACCGTGTCATTGTTCCATTGATTGAGGCAGATCCTTATTTCTACAACCTGCTAGACCATCCTAAACTAGCTAACATCGCCGAAGATCTGCTTGGAGAGGACTGTATCTTTTTCGGTAGTTCCGATGGACAGATTCACAATGGGGACACAAATTGGCATCGCGATGGCAGTTGGCCCGAACCGGGCACTGAAGCCAAGCTGACATTTTATCTGGATGATGTCGTGCCGGGTAAGGGGTGCCTGAGTTTCATACCCGGTAGCCATCTGTGGCCACTTCATTATACCGAACTTGAAAGGCAGATAGACGAGTGTGCACTTGGGTATCCCATGCAGGAGTTCCCCGGACGCTACGAGTTGCCAACAGAGAAGGGGGATGTTATCGCCTTTAACACACGGATTTGGCATTCATCTTGGGGCGGTGGTGCTAACCGTCGGCAGATGGCGTGGATGATGAGAACACAACCACGGATGGCATGGGAAATTGAACACATTGTCACATTCAACAAGAACTATGCAAAGATGTGGGCACCTGAGACTGGGCGCTTGGTTTCTGACCGGTTTTTCGAGACAGCAGGTCCAAATCGAATGAAAAAGATTCAACTACTGAAAGAGTTGGGGTTGTGAACACTCTTACCCAAACAACAAAAATAAGGAAAAAACAATGATTGCAGTAAAAGGATATTTTGACGGGGAAAAAGTCCATTTATTAGAGTCAGTTCCCGTCCCCGTTCAACCCTCCGAGGTGACGGTTTGGTTCTCTGAAGATGCGGCGTAGAAAAAGGCAAAATCAACTGAAGCTAGAAAAAAGCTGAGGAGCTCCGCAAAAGGACTTCGGCTTGGGGAAAAGTTGGCCGCTGACCGGTAGTCTGAATATGATTGACAGATGCAGCAATAATAGACTATACAAATCGAAAGTATAAACAACATGCTTGAAACAACACTCTTTGATTCAACCTATGAAAGTCGGAAGCGTCCCCTGCTGAAACAGGTATTGGAGACGATTCGCCCGATCTATTCCGCGAATGAACTCAAGGTCTTACGCATTAACAGTGAAAGTCGAGATGTCCTTTCTCTTCGCTCTGGGCGGGGATTTGTCAATCGGGATATTCTTGAAACGGTGCTTGGAAACCTACTAGAATGTGTCGCACCCGGTTCCCACAACGCCCCACGTCCAGAAAATAGTAAAGGCGAACTGTCGGAAGCCATCGAAGAGGTCGCCGATCAGCTTTACGCGATGATTGCCCAATCCTTCTTGGCAGTCACCGGCGAAAGTGAGTGGGAAAGCCGTGCGTTGGACACAACGTTTGCGCTGCTTGGGGAGTTGCCTCGATTGAAACAGCGTGCCTTATGGAACCGTTTTGCCTCTCTGAGAGATCCGGCGGTATGGGATGCCTATTTGCTTCACAGCGGAATTTCCCGTGAAAAACTTATCGAACTGGACATCAGGGACAAAGTAGATGAAGCGATCCTAAAGCGGGAATTTCATCCCTATCGAAGTGTCCTAGATGCCCTCGATTTGGCGTTCGCTTTTGACTATCAGATGCAGTTAGTTGTAAGTACCTACCCCGGTTGGCGAGTGCTTTTCTATCACGATGTTGGCTATCTCTTAACTCGATCGGGTCCCGTTGAGGACAACCCCAATCTCTACCGAAGTCCTGTACCGCTTTTGCCCCGCGCAATTTCTGAGCTTGGAGGCAGGTACTACCAAGCAGATCTCCACCCGGAAACACAAATTGGAGATGCCAATTTCTTGGAGCATCCCCACCGAGGCTTTACGACCGGACAAACTGGAGTTATTGGTTCCGGGTGCGTCATCTATCCGTGTACGCTTGGTGGTTTGAGCGTAAGGGTCAAGCAACGTCATCCAATTCTTGGGGACTTCGTGCAGATTGGTACGGACGCCAGCTTGCTGGGACCGGTACGGATCGGAAATCATTCAACCGTCGGCACAAACACAGAGATCTACGGTTTCGTTGAAATCGGCACAGGTTGCCATATTGGTTCTTCAGTGGTCATCGGAACAATCCGGAGCGAAGCCATGAAGCCGGGCGTGATTCGTCTGGGAAAAAACGTCTCGGTGGGCGATGGTACGATCATCGAAAACACGTCAGCGATAGATTTGATTATTCCGGATGAGTCCGAGATTCCCGCACGCAGCCATGTGGCTAACGATGGTTTTGGACATCCCAGATACGTGGCATAGCCAATGTGGAACTGTTGATATACTTTTGATATACTTTCTGATCAAGGACCAGAAGTAAGGCGTGAAACGTGAAGATAGTTTGTTTATCAAAAAAACCTTTAGGTCTAAAACCCAAGTATTCATACTTGGTATACAGATTGCTTTAGCAAGTTTAATCTT
>JAGWBT010000014.1:35805-38317 GCA_021295755.1 Candidatus Poribacteria bacterium | reverse complement strand
GTTTTTAGACGTTGACACAAGGAGCCAATCTGTATCCCCGCCTTAAAAGACGGGGGTTTAGATTGGAAGATTTTGATAAGGAGAAAATAGAAATGAAAATCACAGACGTTCAAACATTCCTCGTCCACCCCGGCGGCGGTAAAAACTGGTTATTCGTCAAGGTGGAAACGGATGAGGGTATCCACGGTTGGGGCGAATGCTATACGCAAGCCGACCGTGACCGCACAATTGAGATTCATGTACATCAGCTTGGGCGTTACCTTATTGGGCGCGACCCTTCGAACATTAAACACTTTACCTTCATGGCGTATCACGACTTTGCCGGCAAGCGTGGATCGATGGAGTTCTACTGCGCGATCAGCGGGATTGAGCACGCCTTATGGGACATCGCAGGGAAGGCGCTAAATACTCCTGTCTATAACCTGTTGGGGGGCGCATGTCGGGATAAGATTCGTGTTTACGCCAACGGTTGGGGCGGTAGCACGATTGAGGAGCGTGCCGAACGTGCCGTACAATTGGTTGAACACGGATTTACCGCGATGAAGTTTGACCCGCTTCCCAATCCATGGCGGACCCATATCAGCCGTGACGAGGAGCGTGAGGCTGTTGCGTGTGTGCGGGCAGTGCGCGAAGCCGTTGGTCCCGATATTGACCTACTGGTAGAAATCCATCGCCGTCTTGCACCAATCCATGCCATTCGTCTCGCCCAAATGATGGAAGAATTTCAACCCTTCTGGTACGAGGAACCTGTCTCCGCCCGAAATTTGGATGCACTAGCTGAAGTCCGGGGTGCGATTAACTTGCCGGTTGTCACCGGCGAAGAGCTCTACACAAAAGCGGAATTCCGCGAAGTTTTTGAAAAGAGCGCTGCTGATATCCTCAACCCAGATGTCTGTAATTGTGGCGGCATCTTAGAGCTCAAGGAGATCGCCGCGATGGCGGAGCCATATTTCGTCGTCATGTCGCCACACAACTACAACAGCACAACGGTTGGATTGGCGGCGACGGTGCAGGCCTGCGCAGTAATGCCTAACTTCCTGATTACGGAATACTTTGTGAACTTCACTGAGCGGGGAAATGAGATTTCGATGCCTCCGATTGAGGTTGAAAACGGCTATATCCGGCTGCCGACCACGCCAGGGTTAGGATTATCACTTGACGAAACCGCTCTTGCGAAGTATCCCTATCAAGAATTTCCTGCGCGACATCTACGTCGCTTTAACGAAGAAGGCCCGTAGGGCAAAGTTGAATACACTCAGTGTCCGTTCGGCTAGGCTTTAATGTTCCGGGTCCCTAAAGAAGTCCTGTGTGATAGATCGCGGCAGGGATTTTTCAGAACATTTCTTTCGACTTGACGGAGCAGTGAGGGCTGTGTTACAGTTGATGCTGAGAACGCTGGATTGAAAAATCAAAGGATGTGATCTGATGAAACGGCGTACGCAAAGCAGGCGAAAATTATCAAAAGCGCTTCTGTTTTCACTGATACTGCATATGATTTGCATGGGGACATTGAATACCGTTCAGAGAGATCCGAAACAGGGGAAGGATGAATTATCTGTGCAGGTTGAAATTCTCTCACAGCCTCGAGCACCGGTGCCGAGAAAATTGCAGCGGCCACTACATGTTTTCCCAAACCCCACGGTTTCAGCGCCTCAATCTCAGTCAGTCATCGCGAATAATACGGTGCTGCACCCGCCTCGTCCGCAAATTGACACAGCCGCATCGCGTAATCATCCAGATGAACAATCGTTTTCAATGTTGACGGAAGAATCTATTCCGCTAGCGACAGCACAAACTCCGGTCGGTGACGCTTCCTTTGAGCCATCAAATCAAGGAATATCACAGGGAGAGGGTTGGCGTGGCGACGGGGTAGTCCGTGGTAGTGGGCACGTACAAACGCGGGTATCACTCGGTCTAGAAAACGAGACGACGCTTTCTGAGGTTAGCCACTTGACGCAACCAGATGTGGCACTCGTCAAGATAGGTCATCACCTCCTGAAAACGCGCAGAGGCGATACCCTTGATATCGTCTTCGTTGTTGATGCCAGCAAAAGTATGCGGAATGATATTGACGCCGTGCGCAATCATCTGAGCCAGATGACTGATCTCCTCAAAACAGCGGACTTAGACTTCACCGTTGGATTGGTGGCGTTCCGAGATGGCACCAGTTTCTCCCTGTTAGGTTGGGACTTTCAAGTTACGCCCCAAACCACCTCGATTACGGAAGTAAAAAAGAAACTAGCAGCCATACATTGCCGAGGTGGGGAAAAGGCACTTGATGCTCTGGTCCAAGCAGCAGCCAAAGTAAAGTTTCGTCGAGGGGCAGAACGGCGATTCATCTTGGTCACGGATGAGTATGTAAGTGGTTCATATTCCCCAAAAAAAGTGTTAAGAAAACTAAAGTCTGAAAAGATTAGCGTCAACGTTATCGGGCGTGATGAACCTTTTCAAAAGTTACTAGTACAAGGCACAGGTGGACTCTGGATACCCATCTCTAGTCTGAGAGAGTAAA
>JAGWBT010000014.1:0-35721 GCA_021295755.1 Candidatus Poribacteria bacterium | reverse complement strand
GGGGCTAGGGGGGTTGGGGGATTTAGGGGGTTGGCTGTGCATTAGGAGTGTCTATGTAATTCTAAAATCTACCATAAATATGGTACGAGAAGCCATCTCACCGGCAACGGAGGACCTGTAGGTCGAGATTCACATCTCGACACCTAACCGTTGATTTTGGAAAATTGACCTACAGAAATATAGAGGCCCGGTCATTCAACAACACCTGCTTATAGATACAATGAAACCCAACAAGGTATTCTTTTGTACCACGATCTGTTAGATTGTGATCTTAGCAACACAAACTGTATGAGGTTTCAGAAAATAATTGGGTAATTCTATATTTTCCCCCAGGCCCGGTAGGTGCGGTTTCCAACCGCACCGGACGCCGCTCGGAAATTACCGAATTAAAAAATTAATCTTCATACAGTTTGTGCTACATTTGGCAGATTGCCGATGATTATAGCATTTGCCAAATTAGCAATATCAAAATGTCAACACGCCCTAGCGAAAAATCCAGAAACGGAGAACAAATGGCACCCCCATCAATCCAATTTGGTGCTGGCGCAATACAAAACTTAGGGGAACATGTCCGTGCTTTCGACGGGAAAAAGCCGTTCATTGTTACAGACGAAGGGGTGACAAACGCTGGCATTTTATCAAAAACTGTTGAACCGTTAGAGAAGACACAGATCGATTCCGCAATTTTCGACGCAGTTCAACCGAACCCGACGGACCTCAGCGTCCTCGAAGGGCTGGAGGCTTATCGAGCTGAAGGTTGCGATGTGGTAATTGCGGTCGGGGGTGGAAGTGTTATGGATGCCGCTAAGGCAATTCGTATCCTGGCAACCCACGAACCGCCGTTAGAAAGTTACTACCTTGATGCAGGTGGGATTGATCGCATTAGCAGCAATCTTCCCGCGCTCATCTGTATACCAACAACGGCAGGCACAGGCAGCGAAGTATCGCAAGGGTCAATCATCACCGATACGTCTGGAAGCACCACCGAGGGGCATCGAAAGCGCGCGGTTGGTACGCCGCATAACATGGCGTCTGTCGCACTGCTCGACCCGGAACTGACGGTAGGTATGCCTCCCGGTTTGACGGCAGCGACAGGCATGGACGCCGTAACGCACGGTGTTGAGGCGTATGTAGCGACGCGGTATCACCCTATTGCCGAAGGTGTCGCGCTGCAAGCGTTGAAGATACTCGGCAAAAACATCCGCCAAGCCTACCACCATGGCAACGATGTCAAGGCACGCGGAGAAATGCTAATCGCTTCCGCAATGGCGGCGTTCTCATTTCAGAAAGGACTGGGTGCCGTCCATTCGCTCGCGCATCAGCTCTCAACGGAAGCCAATATCCCCCACGGGATTGCCAACGCAATCCTGCTACCGGACGTAATGGCATTCAACAGGTCTCATGCTGTCGATGGGTACGCAGACATCGCCGCAGCACTTGGGGTTGAAACGTCGGGCATGTCAACGGGGGATGCCGCAGACGCCGCTGTTGCTGAAATCCGATCGCTGAACGAGGAGTTTGCGATACCGAAGGGGTTGGGGATCGCAGGGTTGAAATGGGAGCGCATTCCGAAAATCGCCAAGGACGCTATGCTCGACCACTGCCATAAATTCAATCCACGTCCTTGCTCCGAAGTGGATATGAGCGATCTGTTCAAGGCGGCGTTTTAGTAAATTCGCTTTGGAACTATGTAGATTTAGGCTTTTACAAACGGAGTAACCAATGAGCCCCCTAAGACGCCACACAGACTACACAATTATACCTCCTCCCAATTCCATAAGGAGGAAGAAAGGGACAGATACTATTGGAATATATCGCGTATTCCATAAACGCACAAACCGAAGTTACATCGGTCAATCAATTCAGATCGAGGAGCGTATTCGGCAACATTTCTCAAACAGCGGAGCATTCCTATTTCGTCAAGGCTCCAAGCTCGCTATGGTAAAACGGTTTGATTGACAAATTCTTGAAGAATGTGATCGCGAATCTCTCAACGAACGTGAAAGTTAATCGGGGCGGCGATTCATCGCCGAACTACAGGGCTTTGACCGTTCAACTGCGTAAGTCCTGTCTTAGTCATCAGTTCCTTTTGTTGAAACAATCCCCCACAAAGCCTGTCTTATTTCAGAGAGTTGTAATACAATATCATCAACACGCTTGTGAACGTCATCAATTCGCTTGACCGCCTCATCAACTCTTTTATTGACACCAGATAACCCTATATTGATTGAAGCAATGACTAACCCTGTAGCAACAAAAACAGCACTGATAATAGCAATGGTTTGAGCCCATTCCATGACACTCTCCTAATTACACCAATTACATGATTGATGCAATTATAGCAAATAGATGATTAGTTGTCAAGATGGGCTGGCATAGGGTCATTTATAGCCCACGGTAGGCGCGATCTCCCGGTTGCAACTTCTCAAGCAAAATGGTTAAAAAACCGAAAACTGAATAGCCCTAGCAGCATTCTAGGGTCATTTAATTCTCCTGTAGGAGGGATCTCCGAATCCCGACATCTCATTGTAGGTGCGACTCCCCAATGGTGATTTATCCTACAGAACCGACAGAAAGCTGAAAAATTAAATGACCCTATACGTACGGTACAAGCACTAGCAAACCCAGAGGAAATGTACCCCATGTATAACGACGAAAATAAACGAAAAATCACCTGGTACAGATCGCGATTAGACCGTGAAACACTTAAGTCCCTCAATCAACGCAGCGACTGGAAAGGATGGCTTGAGGTACTCGGCCATCTAGGGTTGGTTGTGCTGACAGGAACTGCCGCCATATATGCTCAAGGCAGGTTCCCGCTAGGTGTACTGTTCCTGATTCTGTTTTTTCACGGGACATTCTACGCGTTTCTTGGTAATGGTTCCCATGAACTCTCTCACAACAGTGTTTTCAAGACGAGGGCCCTGAATACATTCTTCTATCGATTTTTCTGCTTTCTTGTCTGGCGCAATCATGGTATGTTTTCGGCAAGCCACGGAGAACACCACAAATACACTTTACATCCTCCGGACGACCTTGAAGTTGTGCTGCCAGTGGAATTGTCAGTCAAGGGTTTTCTCAAGAATGCCGTTATAAGCCCATGGACATTCTATAGCACCCTCTACACAACCATCCGTCTCAGTTTCGGTACGCTAACAGGTGACTGGGAAACGCACCTTTTTACCGAATCGAACTCACCTAGGCGACGTCATCTCTTTAGTTGGCCCCGTGTTATTCTCTTAGGACATATTCTTATTGTAGGACTCTCGTTCTACTTTGGCCTCTGGATGCTGCCAATCTTGACCACCTTTGCGCCATTCTACGGCGGCTGGCTGCGATATCTATGCAACGGCACCCAACATGCAGGGCTTGCGGACAATGTACCCGATTTCCGACTCTGTACCCGAACCATAATTCTGAATCCATTTCTTACCTTTCTCTATTGGCACATGAACTATCACATCGAACACCATATGTATGCTTCGGTACCCTGCTACAACCTCGGGAAACTGCATAAGTTAATCAAGTCCGAACTTCCGCATTGCCCTAAAGGGCTTCTGACAGCTTGGAAGCAGATTATTATAATCGTGAAGAAGCAGAGGACGCAGCCGGAATATCAATATGTGCCCGAATTACCCGTTCAGGTCTAGTCGAACTTCGGATGTACCTGTTTTGTCAATTCCAGAAACTTCTGTCCAAACTCCGATACTGAATCGCCTCTGAAATATGCTCCGCCTCAATAGTTGGGCTGTCTGCAAGATCTGCAATTGTCCGCGCGACTTTCAAGATGCGGTCATAGGCACGAGCGCTCAAACCCAACTGTGTGATGGCAACGCGCAGCAGCTCCTGTGCGGCGTCTTCAACTTTGCAGAACTCGCGGAGATGGCGGGATTCCATATTGGCGTTGCAATAAATGGGCGCCCGCGTAAAACGGTCCTGCTGGATATGTCGTGCCCGCTGTACCCGTTCACGGATACTCGCCGATGGTTCGCCTGAAAAATCACTTGCCAAATCTCTATACTTGACCGCTGGGACCTCTACCTGTAGATCGATTCGATCCAGTAAGGGACCTGAAATGCGGGAGATGTAATTTTGGATCTGCTGTCGCGAACATCGACATTCACGGCTGGGATCCCCGAAAAAACCGCATGGACACGGATTCATTGCTGCGACAAGCATAAAATTAGCGGGATAGGTATAGGATGCGGCGGCGCGGGCGATTGCTACCCGTCCATCCTCAAGTGGTTGGCGCATCACTTCTAAGACGTTCTTGCGGAATTCGGGCAATTCGTCTAAGAACAGAACGCCGTGATGAGAAAGACTCACCTCACCGGGACGTGGAAACTTGCCACCGCCAATCAGTCCAGCATCCGAGATTGTGTGATGAGGCGAACGATAAGGTCGCGTCGCTATCAATGGGACATCGTTTCCAAGCAGTCCCATAATGCTATGAATTTTCGTCGTCTCTAATGCTTCCTCCAGCGTCATATCCGGCAGAATGGTCGGAATACGTTTGGCAATCATGGTCTTACCGGAACCGGGAGGACCGATCATGATGAGGTTATGCCCACCCGCTGCGGCGACTTCAATCGCCCGTTTGACATGTTCCTGTCCCTTGACATCGACAAAATCTACGGGATACGCTGAATGCTGGCCAAATGATTCCCGAATGTTGTATTGGAAGGGTGGGATTGTATTTTGTCCGTTCAGGTGTTCAACCGCTCCCTGCAAGGACTCTACCGGATAAACCGCCAAGCCCTCAATAACCGCTGCTTCTTTCGCATTCGCCTTCGGCAGAATAACACCCTTGAACTGATTCTCTTTCGCAATGGCTGCCATCGGCAAGCAGCCAGGCACCGACCGAACACTCCCATCGAGCGCTAGCTCACCCAGAACCAACATCCGCTCAAGATTGTCAGTTTGAATCTGTCCAGTCGCTGTCATCACACCCAACGCAATGGGCAGATCGAATGCAGAACCCTCTTTCCGAACATCGGCGGGAGCGAGATTGGCTGTAATTCGGCTGGGCGGAAAGTAGAACCCCGAATTCTTAATCGCAGCGGTGACGCGCTCTCGGCTCTCTTTGACAGCATTATCTGGAAGACCAACCGTTGCGAAAGCGGGCAATCCATCGGAAATATCTAACTCGACCTCGACGATATAAGCGTTAATCCCCATCACAGCGCTGCTCAAAACTCTGGCAAGCATATCCAATAGTCTCCTTTTTTCGCATAATGGCTCAATTCTAGGACTTACCTCTGATAAGAGGGGAAAGACAAGGGAGAAGATCCCCTAACCCCCTAGCCCCCCTTATCAGGGGGAAACCCTTGTCAGGGGAGTTGGCGGATTTAGGGGGTTGACTGTGTATTTGGAGTGTCCAAGTAATTCTAAAATCTACCATAATTCAACAATGTGTTTTAACTGCTCACGACAAATACTTCCGCGGACACTTCGCGACCATAGTAAATTTCGGATCCACCATATTGCCCAATCGCATCTGTCCAACCTGCCCGAGGAAGTGATACGCTCTCATCCGATCAAATCCATAATCGGCTACCATCCAGTCTATGAGTTCCACCCAGGCGATGCGCGCTGCCGCGTCTAGCGGTCTTGCACTGCCAGCCACCATAATGAAATCATCGCTCACAATCCGAGGCCAACCAATTGAATACCCTTTCTTCAGATCAAGAGTTACCGTTACTTTCGCCGGAATCTCAAGCGCAACTCCAGTGAGTTCGCCGTCGCCTTGGCTAGCATGTGCATCGCCAGTGAAGAAGTGTGCCCCGTCCACCAACACCGGAAACCACACCTCGTTCCCAGGACTCGTATCCACGCAATCCATGTTTCCACCATAATAATCGGGAGTCAACGCATTAATGGCTTCAATCTCCGGGGCGACTCCCATCGTCCCCATAAAAGGTTCGTAAGGGATTACCCGCTTTTCATCGAAGCGGATGCCGGCTCCCTCAAGAGGCAGGAAAAGCCACTGTTCCTCTAGCGCATCCTGAAGCATCGGATCTAACCGTGTGGAGGTCAGTCCCCCAAAGTACGGTATCGTTCCAGTGACCGCATGGTCTCGCGTAGGTTCTATGGCGTGGATTTTTACGACAAGTGTATCCCCAGGCGCTGCGCCTTCGACGAGGATGGGACCCGTCTGCGGATTTAAAAAGGGATAGGTACAGACATCCGCAAAGTGTTCCACTTCGGGCGTCAGCTTGTTTTCAAACGCGTCTACGGTATGGATGCAGACCGTCTCGCCGGGCTTTACCTCGGCAATGGGCGGATGGAAGGGGGAGTAGGTGTAGCAGTAGGGGCCTGTTTGTTGAATTTCACGTACAGTCATCGACAATCTTCGCAGTGGAGATCCCATGAAATATCAACCGTGTCGTGCTACAATAATATACATGCATCACATTCTAGCGTGTCAGGTGAATCAGTCTAAATCCTATACGATATTCGGAGTATTTCTGGGAATGGAACTGCGCTCCTTTTTGTATTGATCCAGATGAAAATATAGTACAATAATTCTTGGTGGTAGGTGGTGAGAATGGCGTTTCCACATCGTTCAACCGTTAGTTTATCGATGAACGAATGAACCTATGGACACATTCCTTTTACATGTCACGCTTCATGTTTCACATTGGCTCATATAAAGAAATGGTGCAACCGAAACCGATTGAGTTCACGAGTTCACTCGTTTATTAATGAACCAATGAACAAAGCACTTTCACGTTTCACGCATCACGTTTCACGTCTTGTACGGACAGTTCCAAAATGGCACCAGTGATGAATACATCTCTTCTATTTCACACCGGAACTGTCCCGGAGTTCCCTCACTGTTTCCAGCCCCCACGAGTGTTCAAGTCCTCACCCGTTTCATGCGTAACCTGCACAATGTTGCTACCATCTGCATCCATTACGTAGATGTTCCAAAACCCGTCCCAGTTTGACTTATACGCAATGTGCCGTCCATCTGGACTGTAATCTACGCCTGAATGATACGCGTCCCTCGACGTGAGGCACGTGAGGTTCTTTCCATTGACGTCCATTGTCCAGATCTGCATCTTCTCCCCAAACTTGCTCTGAATGTCGCTCATAAACAGAATCGTCTTGCCATCAGGTGAGAAGGCGGGACCGTGAGCGGTCTTGTTATCGTTGCTTGTCAGCTTTTTCTTATTGCTGCCGTCGTTCTCCATTATCCAGATGTCCTCGATCCCGTTGCGATCCGAGCTGCAGACGATGTACTTGCCGTCCGGAGAGTAGCTCGCATACCAGTTTCTGTGTTCGTCATTCGTCAACTGTGTCCGATTTCTGCCATTGGCATCAATGACGTAGATGTCTGCATTCCCATCACGTTCGCCGGTAAACACAATTTTCTGGCCATCGGGCGAGTAATTGGGAAGGTAATCGGGATTATCTTGACTCGTAAGCTGGACAAGGTTCTTTCCATCGGTGTCCATCACAAAGAGGGTGTCGGCTGAGCCTTTGCCACGCCGGTTGAAAACGATTTTTGTGCCATCAGGAGAATACGCTGGACAGTAGTTGCCGACCGGCTGGTTTTCATCTCCTGGTTCGGTATGAGTAATCTGCACAGAATCACTGCCATCGGCGTTGATGCGAAAGACCTCAACATTGCCGTCGCGGTCAGACTAGAATACAATCTGTCCTTTCAGCCTGGATTTATGTTCAGCCGCACAACAGATACCAATTACGAGTGCATAAACCAGAACTACGCTCAATAACAACTGTAATATTTTCATTTATCTCCCTCTGTCTGTTTTCTTAGGACACAACCCTTGGTGAATAATAGAAATAAGCAGACGTTCACCAGTAGCTCCCCTTAGCACGATCTCAAAAGTCCCCCTGATAAGGGGGATTTAGGGGGTTGGCTGTGCATCGAAGGTGTATAAGTAAAAGGAGTTACGCAGTTGACATAAAGTAGCGCAGATTGCCTAATCTGCGCTCGGATCATCTCGCCTGTCCCGTCTGTCCCGATTTATCGGGGATTGAATCGGGCTGTCTACGATTGACTTTCGATTTTTCGGATCACAGGTTAGGCAACCTGTGTCTACGATTATTGAAGGAAGTACTGCGTTCACTCCAACCTGAAGTGCGTAACTCCTAAGTAATTATAGAATTCACTACCTGATGTAAATATTGGAGGTCAAGCATATTCCAGATACGCCTGCTTGATGCGTTCAAGCAACTCTTTCTGATCGCTTTCCCACAAACGATTGGAGAAAATCTCAACTTCATGGAATCCGCTAAATCCAGCAGCTTCCACCCAAGAGCGAATCTCCCGAACCCGGATAACACCCTCGCCCATCAAGCCTCTATCGTTGAGCATATCCTCCATGTCTGGCTTCCAATCGCAGATGTGAAAAGCAAACAGGTTGCCATGCTCGCCACAACGTTTGCATTCGTTTTCCAGATCTGGATCCCACCAGAGATGAAAGACATCCACCGCAACGCCGATATAGGGAGAGTTGAACCTCTCGGCAAAATCATTGGCGGTCTTCAAGGTACAAATAGCAGAACGCGAATCGGCATACATGGGGTGGAGCGGTTCGATTGCCAATTTCACGTCATGTTCTTCGGCGTAAGGCAGGATGGTTTCCAAGCCGGTTTGGATTTGAGCAAGCGATCTCTGGATTAGCTGTCCGGGCACCGCACCACACACGAGGATAACCAGCGGTGCTCCCAATGCACTAGCTTCATCAATCGCCCGTCGATTGTCATCAAGAGAGGCTTGGATTTCAGTTTCGGTTCTACCTGTGAAAAATCCACCGCGCGCGAGGGAGACGATCTCCATTCCGGCATCCCGAATCTGCTCGCCAATTTTCGCAGCATCCCGGTTTGCCAGAAGATCGCGCCAAACGGAAACTGCTTTCACCCCGGCTTTCGGATAATTTTCGATAATCTGTTCAATCGACCACGGCTTGGTTGTTACCGTGTGAACACACAGGCGGTCGAAATTCGTCAATTTTTTAGAAGACACTCCACTATCTCCCTAGTGACCACTGGTGCTAGTCTACAATTATTGATGCGCTCTCCGGTCAGAAACCGAGTATGAAGCGTGAGACATAAGTTGGTGCGTTGGTTCATTTAGCCCCAGCGGGGCGACATGTTTATAGCACTCTTTTGGGGTTACACCGCTTCAGCTTCAACCTTGTGGATGAGTGCCTTGAGATTCGCGTAATTGATGCGCATTGCTTCTTCAGCGGAGCCGCTGGGAGGTTTGAAATGCGTCGCGACCGATAGCACCGCATCGCAGCGATGATCGCGCAGGTTGCGCAACACCGTCAGGTAGTCAACGTCACCCTCACCGATAGGACAATACTCGAAATTGAGATTCAGTCCATCAATTACACGTAGATCTTTCAGGTGGAGCCCATGCAAGTACGGACGCACATTGTCAAAACCAGTCGTCGCTGTATCCGATTCACCACAGTTTGTGTTATCTGCGGGACCCCACATGACCTTAAGCCGTTTTGAACCGACGGCTTCGGCGACACGGCGGAAGTTGCCGGTCGTATTGGTATAGTTCCAAGGCATCATACTGAGAGCGACATCAACGTCGTATTTTTCTGCTGCCTCGGCGACCATCGAGAATGCCTTTATCAGCTTTTCCATGTCAATATCGGCGATGACACCTCCCCGCGTCCGCCAGCGCATGGGCCAAGTCGGCTTACCAGCGGTGTACTCGCCGGGCCAAGCGAATGTGAAAATATTCACCGCAGGTATCCCCAGACGAACGGCAACCTGTAGGGAACGCTTAAAGTTATCAAACTCCTTGCGAAATGCCGGGTGTGTCTCCAACGTGTCCAGATCCAAATCGGTTAGATGAAGGCCCTTGAAAGGGTTGCTCGCACCTATCACGAAGATCTCTAGACCGTGTTGTGCAACGCGCTCCCCCATGCGATCTATCTCAGCATCGCTCATCTCAGCGATCGGCGGTTCATCAGGTAGACTATTAAACCAAACATACTCTGCGCCAATATCCTTTGCCTTTGCCAAGGCCTCATCGAAGGGAAGGCGCAATTCAGGGAGGTACATACCGAGTTTGAAACGATAGTCAGTCATTTTTCACGTCCTATTCGGAAAAACTTTCACCGGTTCTCAACCTTTGAAGCAAGCCGGTGAGGCTGTCGCAAAGAGTTCACTAGTTCATTTAATGCACCAATCAACCAATTCTTTTCACGTTTCACGTTTTACGTTTCACGTTCGGGTGTAGTGTCGTACCGGGCCAATTTGTATCAGTGCCGTTGACATCGACGGTAATCCCGTCCGGATCTTCCACCTTGAATGCGAGCTCTTCGAGATTGTCCGGGTCCAGCGGCTCTTTACCGCCCAAACCGTCAGAGAAAATTTCGTATCCCATCTCCCGTAGCCGTTTCGCCGCTGCTGCAACATCAGGTACGCCGACACCGATATGCAGGTAATCGAGCATTCCACCTAGATGCGCTGGCCGTTCCTCGCCTTGGTGTTGGAACACAGCGAAATTGTGATAACCGTCCGTCAGATCATAGCGGCTTCCGCGCTGTTGGGCAACCTGCAATCCCAGACCATCCCGCCAGAAACGGATTGAGCGGTCAAGGTTGGAAGCGCGTATTCCCACATGAAGTAAGGTACTCATAACAAATTCTCCTTTTCTTGTAAGTGAGATTTTCTTCCCCATTCTGCCATGGCAGATATTGGGGAAATTCTTGTTCTAGACAAGCCTCAACTCCGTCAATCGTATGGCAAATCATCTCTGAAAATGAAACCAGCGAAAAACGAAAAGTCTAGGTGTGCCTATTTTTGCGTATTGGGTAGGCAGCCTACCCTTCCGCGCTTTTCTCTGCGGTGAGCTTTCAAAAAGACTCGTTTCTCACCCCTCAGTAATGAACCAATGAACCAATGTACTAATGAACAAATGGCCTTCACGTTTCACGCGCCTAGTTAATATTGCCGGTCCATTCTACCAACAGGCACCTCAATAACCCGTGGCGCATCAGCCGCCAGCGCCTCACGTAACGCCGATTCCAACTGCCCGGCGTCATGCACCCTGATACCATGCACACCGTACGCTTCGGCTAACTTGACAAAGTCCGGATTGTACAGTTGTGTTCCCAATATATGCCCGTCGAACTGTTCGATTTGGGCGCGGAGGACGTTTCCATAAGCGTTGTCGTTGAACACAATCACCACCACATTGATGCCATACTGAACGGCGGTCGCCAGCTCCTGAGAATTGTACAGGAAACCACCATCACCGGAGGCAACTACCACCGCCTTATCCGGTTTCGCTAGCTTCGCGCCAAGTGCCACTGGAAACGCAACACCGAGATTACCCGCCGAAATGAGGTAACTTCTCGGCTCATACACCGGATAGTAGCTACGGCTGTAATATCCAATCTGGTTCATGCCTTGAATGAAAATACCGTCGTCAGGAATCGCCGCCCGGATTGCCTGCATAAATCCCCATTGCGGTTGGAGTTGAATCTTTGGATCAAACCGTTCAGCATTGATAGCGTGTACCTCTCCCCCACAGCTTGGACGCGCAGACACTGTAGTTGAAACGATACGATAAATCGCTTCCAAACAGCAGCGTGCGTCCCCCAAAATGCTGAGACAGTTGTTAGCTGTACGCTCGATCTCCGCCTCATCTATATCAATCCGAACGGTTCGTTGCTTATCGGTGTCTCCACTGAAACTCCTTGTTGTTCCCACAGCGAGAATAACATCCCGTTGTGCGAGCCATTTTCGGAGCGGATCAAACCGGAGTTCCCCCATACCGAGAGAAAGCGGGTGACGGTCTGATATTACCCCTTTGCTCTCACGACCCGTCACCACCGGTGCCTGAAGATGCTCCGCCAGCGCTTGGAGTGCTTCTGAAGCTCCTGAACGCTGCACACCGGTCCCAGCCCAGATAGCAGGACGTTTTGCCGCTGTGAGAAGGTGTGCCGCTTGGGCGATGTGCTCCGAATCGCCAACAGGCGGGTCGTATGACACCGGCTCAAATAGCTTGACCTCCGCCTCCGCTGCCAACACCTCATGCGGAACCTCAATATAGACGGGACGTGGACGACCCGTTTTCAACTGGCGGAACGCTTCATGGATGACCACCGGAACATCAGCGGGGTTAGCCGCCCGCGCTGCCCACTTGGTGATCTGTTGTATCGAAGGCATCTCGTCGCTACTGCTCTGGTCATGTCTACCGGTCACCACCAGTATGGGTGAAGATACGGAATGAGCCGTTGCGATGCCGGTAGAGGCATTCAACACACCCGCCCCCGGAATCACCAACGCCGTTGCAATGTTTCCACTGACACGGGCATATCCGTCCGCCATGTGGGTGGTTGCCTGTTCGTGCCGAGTCGTGAAGTAGCGGATTTCCGGTTCCTCGTAAATGCCATCAATCGCTTCATACTGCCCTGCACCGGGCAATCCGAACACTACCCGTACCCCTTCTCGGTACAGCGATTTTGCCAGTGCTTGACCTCCGGTCATCTTGATCATTATATTTTTCTCTCCTATGATTCCAGTCAAAACTATGTGGGTTTGCTATCTACGATGCACACACGGCAAGTATAATTGTCAGCGAGTTATTTTAGACACTTTATCATATATCCTGTCAGTTGTCAAAGCCAAGTTGAAAAACTGAATCCGCTAAGGCAATTGCATCTATCATAGGAGTTAGACAATCGTAGCCACAGATTTCCTAATCTGTGATCCCCGCGGGTTAGGATAGAGACATTTAGTTCTCCGTTATAGCTCATGCCCCGTTGTTTGTAGTAGCGCAATTCATTGCGCGCGCTTATGCCAGTTGTCATAGGTGTCTTTTATCCGCGCTTATCCGTGATTCAGATGGCTTTGAATCCCGTGCCGTTCCTGCCTGCCCTGATGTATCGAGGAGCATTCCGACAAGTCGGAACCTGTCCCGCCTGTCCCGATTTATCGGTGATCTATCGAGGCAATAATATGGGAGAATTTAATCCCTCTGCGTCCATTTCTTTTTATTGTGGACAGTTGATTAACGTGGTGATATAATTGTCATCAACCAAAGTAGTTTGGCTCATGCTAAGAATTAGTACAGCCGACAAATCGAAATGTGTTAAGCTTGGATTTTCGGGATGTAAACACCTGATTCAAACAGACAACGGCACCACAACTAGTAACTAGCGTAGTTATAAAAAAATAAACGCAGGATTTACGCATTTTAGAGTTTTGACCTGTCAGGAACTTGCCAAATCTCTGACATTTAGCGAGGTTATGTTGCCATTTAAGTGAAACATGGCTCATAAACAGGGCGTATTTGGCAGGGCAGCAGGCCGTCTACACGCCCCTTCTGTCGAGTGGTAAAAATCTACAAACGCCCTGGAGATAGGGCCCATCGGGGTTCAGAGAGACACCCGCCAATGATGGACCCCCGATGTGGGGTTGAATTTTTTTCTGGGACCTGACAGGGCCCTGCCAAATCACCAAATCGTGCCGGTGGCCATTGAAACGGAGAGGTAGGTTCCATGCCACGAGAATCCCGAATATCGGGACTAGCGGAAAGGATTGACCTTTACCGTTCAACTGCGTAAATCCTAATAATAAACACTGACCCTTTTGTTGGAGTCACTGTGCCCAATTATTCATTTACAGATGCCTACTTTGACCCATTTCAACTTGCAAAATGACGAAGTGTATGCTACCATTTGCACACGATTACCGATGACTCACGTAACCAGTTTTCTAAAAGAGACATAACTGATTCAGTCGTTGATTGAAGGGAGAAAACCATGGACGCGCAAACCTTATCTTTACCGATTAGCATACTGAACCTCAATCAACCCTGCACTGTGGAGATGGGGACACCTATTTCGGAAGTTATCGACCTGATGCAGGAAGGGCGATTTGGGTGTGTGTTAGTTGTTAATGCACAGGAGCGGCTCACCGGCATTATCACGGAGCGGGATTTACTCGTTCACATCTCCGAGGTGCGGGAGAACCCCGACGAGGTTCAAGTAGATGATATCATGACGCCATCGCCGGAATCGTTGCGCCCCACTGATTCAATGGCATTTGCCTTGAACCTTATGCACCTCGGGCACTTCCGTCATATTCCGTTGCTGGTTGGAGAATCCGATGAAGATGAAGGGGTATATCCCGCTAGTGTGGTATCAAGTAAGGATATCGCGAACTATGTTGCTGCGTTTTTGGAGGAAGGCAAGGAGGGATGAACCATGCTTTACCAAGAAATCGTTGAAGAAGAAATGGCTATCATGGATGAGGAAACCCCCGATGAGCCATCAAAAACCTTGAGTCCTCACGAAATTCATGTTCCGCTTCACTCTTTGATGCATCCCCCCGTTACAATTGACACAGGAGGGAGCACACAAGAAGCTATCGATCGAATGCTCGACAATAAGGTTGGTGCCATCCTCATTGTCTCCGATGGCGTTCTCAAAGGAATTTTCGGTGAGCGGGATGTACTGCTAAAAATTCTGAACAAACCGGTAGGCGATTTGACACAAGTTCCTATTGAACAATTTATGAAAGCCGACCCGCAGACCGCACAGGTAGCAGATTCCCTGGATACAGCGATACTGTATATGGCGAAAGGTGGTTACCGCCATATACCCATCGTGAACGAACAAAACCAGCCGGTTGGCATTGTGTCAATTCGTCACATTATCTCTTATCTTGTTGAACATTTTCCACAAGAGGTGCTGACCCTGCCGCCAAAACCGGATAATGACGCGATGCAAGCCCGTGAAGGAGCGTGAGTCCTGCCTTTGTGAGGACAGGTATAAATAGAAAGAAGGATAGATGGATGAAAAAAAAGAAACAATCGATAGAGGAGGCGACGATTCTGTTTGCGAGCGATTCTGGCGGTGGCGCGCAGAGCATTGGAACGCAAATGACCGAGGCTTCCGCAATCGCAGGGAATGATGTTGCGACGTTGCCGGATTATCCTGCGGAGATTCGTGCCCCTGCCGGCTCGTTGGCTGGGATTTCGGGGTTCCAGCTCCGCTTTTCCAGTTTGACGATTCATACGCCCGGTGATCTCTGTGATGTTCTCGTGGCGATGAATCCAGCAGCACTGAAGGTCAACGTTGATAAACTCAAACCGAACGGAATCCTTATCGTCGATACAGATAATTTCGCCCCACGCAACCTCAGACTCGCTGGATATAATAGTAATCCCCTTGAAGATGGTTCGTTGACACAATTTCAGGTATTCCCGATCGAACTGACTCGCCTCACCAGAGAAGCATTGAAAGACACAGGTCTCACGCAGCGCGAGGTCGATCGGTGCAAGAACTTTTACGCGCTTGGGATGGTGTGTTGGATGTATAACCGCCCAATGGACTATGCGTTTCAGTGGCTCGAGGAGAAGTTTGCCACAAAGCCACAATACATCGAAGCCAATACACTTGCATTGAAAGCTGGCAATATATATTGCGAAGTTACGGAGCAGTTTGCGACCTCTTATGAAATCAAGCCAGCCAAATTTGCACCGGGGAAATATCGCAATATCGAGGGGAATATGGCAGCCGCACTGGGATTGGTTGCTGCTTCTCAAAAATCTGGATTACAGTTGGTTTACGGCAGTTATCCGATTACGCCTGCAAGCACTATCCTCCACGAATTAGCAAGGTATCGAAATTTCGGGGTTAAAACAATGCAGATGGAGGATGAAATTGCAGCGGTCGGTGTGGCAATTGGCGCAGCGTTCAGTGGAGCGTTAGGTGCCACTGGAAGTAGCGGGCCCGGCATTGCCCTCAAAGCAGAAGCGATTAACCTCGCTATGATCGCCGAACTGCCAATCGTTGTCTGCAATATTCAGAGAGCTGGCCCCTCGACAGGTATGCCCACAAAAACCGAACAGGCGGATCTTCTGCAAATGTTTTATGGTCGAAACGGCGAATCACCTCTCCCCGTGATTGCTGCTTCACGTCCCTCCGATTGCTTTGAAACGGTCTATGAAGCTTGCCGAATCGCTATCAAATACATGACGCCAGTGATTTTTATGTCAGATCTTTATATTGCCTTTGGTGCCGAACCTTGGCTCATTCCGCAGGTATCAGATCTGCCGGCAATTGGTGTGGATTTTCCGACCGACACCAACGGGTTTGAACCTTATTTGCGGGATGAAGCAACGCTAGCACGTCCTTGGGCACTTCCGGGCACTCCCGGTTTGGAACATCGGATCGGTGGTTTGGAAAAAGAAGACGGCTCAGGGAATGTCAGTTATGACCCCGATAACCATGAGCAGATGGTTCATCTCAGAGCAGAAAAAGTCGCTCGTATTGCAGACGATATTCCACCCACAGAAATATATGGTGAAGAAAGCGGGGAACTCCTTGTGTTGAGTTGGGGCGGAACCTTCGGGGCAGTCAGAACAGCCGTTGAACATAAACAGGTGGAAAGCAAATCCGTATCGCATGTACACCTGCGCTATCTCAATCCACTTCCCAAAGAGATTGGCGACATTATGAAAGGTTTCAAAAGCGTGCTCATTCCTGAACTAAACTTGGGGCAATTGCGCCTACTGATTCGCGCAGAGTATCTGGTAGATGCCGTCGGTCTCAATAAGATCCAAGGACAACCGTTTCACGTATTTGAAGTTGAATCTAAAATTGATGAGTTGTTAAGAGGTGCCGCATGAAAAATAGAACCTCCAGTCCAATACCAGTTGCTGTCCAGACGCTAACAAAGCAAGATTTTACCTCTGATCAAGATGTTCGCTGGTGCCCAGGGTGCGGGGACTACTCCATTCTCGCCCAAACCCAACGGATTCTGCCAGACCTAGGTATCCCGAAGGAAGATTTCGTCTTCATCTCCGGTATTGGCTGTTCAAGTCGTTTCCCATATTACATGAATACTTACGGCTTTCATACCATCCATGGTCGCGCACCCACTATCGCTGCAGGTGTAAAAACTGCTAACCCTGACTTATCAGTTTGGGTAATCACCGGTGATGGCGATGCGTTGTCAATCGGCGGCAACCACTTTATTCACCTGATGCGCCGCAATCTTGACATCAACGTGTTGCTGTTCAACAACCGTATCTACGGACTCACGAAAGGGCAATATTCTCCGACTTCTGAGCAAGGCAAAAAAACCTACTCAACGCCGATGGGATCGATTGACAACCCCTTCAATCCGATCAGTCTGGCGCTCGCTTCTGGAGCAACCTTTGTTGCTCGATCTCTTGACAGAGATCCCGAACATCTCCGAAATGTCATCAAGGCAGCTTTCGACCACAAAGGCACCTCATTCGTCGAAATTTATCAGAACTGTAACGTCTACAATGACGGTGCATTCTTTACCTACACCGAAAAGGAAACGAAAGCCGAAAATACGGTGTTTTTAGAACATGGTCAACCCCTAGTCTTTGGAAAGGACAGTGACAAGGGGATCTGCTTGAACGGATTTAAGCCCGAGGTGATCTCTTTGACCGATGGTGTGCCCACCACCGAAAACCTGATTACCCATGATCAGTTCGCCGAAGATCGAACATTGGCGTACTTCCTCAGTCGTATGACGGAAGTGCCGGGGTTACCTCATCCAATCGGCATCTTTCGGAGCGTTGAGCACCCCTGCTATGAAGGTATGATGACCGAACAGATCAACAGCGCTAAAAAGCGGATGGGAGAAGGCAATCTGGATGCCCTACTCAATGAGGGCGATACGTGGGTTGTTGAGTGAGATGTAACTATATTAGGACCTACGCAAAAGGTAGGAGGTATACTCCGTATGCCGTAACCAGAAACACCTGCCACGTCCCGTTCCGAAGATCCCGATTTATCGGGGCTTGCGCGCCCATTTCTGGGGTTGGCTTTGAGCGTGCAGCTGCGTAAGTCCTACATATTTTAACTTTTGCAGAACGCTGTTTCAGATTTGGAAGAAGGGATGATTGGGAGTTTGTCTGTCTTCCCTTCTCCACCAGACCTTCCTCATTTTCTTCCCTTTTGTTCTTCGCTCATGTTAAGAAATTGTGCAACCGAAACCGATTAAGTTCATGAGCTCACCGGTTTATTAATGAACCAATGAACAAAGTCCTTTCACGTTTTACGCATCACGTTTTACGCTTTTTGTGTTTTGCACTTTATTTCGACATGAGCCCTGTTCTTTTGTCGTCCTTCCAATCTTAATGCGCATCAAATCCACCCAGATCCTTTTTCCAATCCTCATCACTCTCTTAGCCCTTTTCATCAATGCGCTCATTATGCTCGTGTGTGGTTATCAGCCGATAAAGGCATTTGTCGCTATGTATCAGGGGGCGTTGGGGGGAATGCGGGAGGTGACGGAAACGTTTGTTAAAACCTGTCCACTCCTACTGACGGGGCTGGCTGTAGCGTTCGCATTTCGGTGTGGTGTTTGGAACATCGGAGCAGAAGGACAATACCTCATCGGCACACTTGTCACCACATGGATCGGAACATCAATTACCAACCTGCCACCACTTCTCTTTATCCCTCTGGTTCTGGTACTTGGATGCATCGCGGGAGGATTTTGGGGGGCAGTCGCCGGATTGCTCAGAGCCTATCGGGGCGTGCAAGAGGTCATCAGCACCATCATGCTCAACTTCATTGCACTTGAACTAGTCCGTTACTCTATAGATGGTGGACCCTTGCAAGAAGCGGCGCGAGCATATCAACAAAGCGAAAGAATCGCAGCAAACGCTGTGCTACCCCGTCTACTTCCAAAAGAATGGATTCCACACAACAGATTTCACTTAGGGATTATCCTTGCACTTATACTTGCCGCTATCTTATACTGGGTCCTGTTTCGCACGGTCCTTGGCTATCAGATACGCGCGGTCGGACAGAACCAAGTTGCTGCACGGGTCGCAGGCATCAACATCTCTCGAAACATCATCATCGCTATGTTAATCAGCGGCGGGTTAGCAGGACTAGCAGGAACTATTGAGTTGATGGGGTTGAGTCCCCATCGACTCTATCAAAATGCGCCGGGATATGGTTATACGGCCATTGCCGTTGCGCTGCTCGGAAGACTGCATCCGATTGGCGTTATCTTTTCGGCGTTGCTCTTCGGTTTGCTGCAGGCTGGTTCCGAGGAAATGCAGATAATCGCCCAGGTCCCTTCAAAACTGACGTGGGTAACACAAGCCACCGTACTCCTTCTTGTTTTGGGGTTTAGCATGTATGAGGACAGGCGGGCTAACAAGCACAAGTAAACATCGCGCCTCACGTACAAATAATGTAGATAGGACTTACGCAGCGCGTTCATAAGTCCCCCTGAGTTTCCAAAGTCCCCCTGACAAGGGGGATTTAGGGGGTTAGGGATTTAGGGGGTTAGGGATTTAGGGAGTTAGGGATTTAGGGGGTTAAAAATCGAAAATCTACCCCCGTGTGCTAAATTTGCGTAAATCCTGGTAGATCTACAATCACAAAGCATTTCTGAGGGATTGTGCGACTTTATCTAACTCTGAACGCACAGGTTTACTGAAATACGATTCGCTGAATATCAGACCAAATCCGTTAGCCCCAGCGGGGCGACATGCCCCAAGTCCTGTAATCGTGGCGGCAGATTGCCTAATCTGCCAATCGGGGCAACCAGCGAACTATGGACGGCGTCTTCTCGCTCCACAGGAGCGACATGTCTATAGCCGAGCGACATGCCCCAAGTCCCGTGCTCCAGAGGAGCACAATGTACATTTTGTCCAAATCACAGATTAAAACAGATTCAGCGGAACACACACATAAGACGGAGCATTTAGCCCCAGAGGGGCGATATGTTTATAGCACACCGATAAACAAATACCCGAAAGCCCCAGCGGGGCGACATGTGTATCCAAAGGGGGAACATAAGAAGAATGAATCAACCAACCGACTAATGAACCAATGAACTCTTGAACAATGTGGAAAAAACTTTCTCACTAAACTAGCACCAAAGGTTATAAACAGATAGGGTGAAACCCAACTCCGTTTTTCATCAGGAAATTTCCTTTTCAAAAAATTATTCCATAAAAGTGGTCTTTTGTACCGCAATCTGTTAGATTGTGATTTCCTCCTACAAACTAACAGTTTGCGCTACTTATGTCAGATTGCCCGATGCTTACAGTGTTTGCCGAATTCGCAGCATCAAAATGTCAACACGCCCTAATAAAGTATTTTTTTTCACCTTGATCTACAGCTTGTTTTCTACTACACTACTCCTCAATTTCTACTTAAATCAAATCTTTAAAAATCAAGGAGGAGATGATGACGCAACCGCAGGTGGCACCCTACGGCTCTTGGAAATCCCCAATTAGCGCAAATCTCATTTCGACAGAAGGGCGCTGGATAATAGAAGCCCTAGCCGATGAAGAAGATATCTATTGGATTGAGATGCGTCCGACCGAGAACGGTCGCTATGTCATTGTTCGACGGACCCCGGACGGAGAAACGACCGATGTGACTCCACCCACTTTCAGCGCACGAACACGCGTCCATGAGTACGGTGGGGCGGCACTCGTTGTCAGTGAAGGGGTGGTCTACTTCTCTAACTTCGTAGATCAGCGCATCTACCGTCAAACGTGCGAATCAGAACCGCAACCGATTACCCCCGACGCAGATCTACGCTATGCCGATGGCATTGTCGACGTCAAACGGAACCGTCTAATCTATGTCCGTGAAGACCATACCGATACCGAGAATGAAGCCGTCAACACATTGGTAGACCTCCCATTGGATGGCAGAGACAGCGGGCAGATACTCGTCTGCGACAACGATTTTTATTCTTCGCCATGCTTGAGTCCCGATGGTACGCGTCTGGCATGGCTGACTTGGAACCATCCGAATATGCCATGGGATGGCACTGAACTTTGGATCGGTGAGATCAACACAGATGGATCTCTGAGTCACACCGAATGTGTGGCAGGTGGTATTGATGAATCGATCTTTCAGCCAGATTGGTCGCCAGATGGTACGCTATACTTCGTTTCTGACCGAACGAACTGGTGGAATCTCTATCGCTATCAAGCTGGAACCGTCGAACCGGTATGTGAAATGGAGGCAGAGTTCGGGAGACCGCAGTGGATATTTGGTATGTCCACTTATCGGTTTGTCTCTGCCAATCAGATTATCTGCACCTACACGCAGGATGGTATCTGGCATCTAGTACTTTTGGATACCGTAACACGAAGTCTCGATCAGATTGATACGCCCTACACATCAATTACCAACCTGCAAGTCATCCCCGGCGGAGTCCTTTTCAACGCCAGTTCGGCGACGGAGCCAGCGTCAATCGTCCGCCTTGACCTTGCCACGGGACAATTCGAGGTCGTATGCCGCGCAAGTGAGATAGAGATTGATGCTGGATATTTCTCAACTCCACAAGCGATTGAGTTTCCAACCGAAGGTGGTCTGAGTGCCCACGCCTTCTTTTATCCGCCACAAAATTGTGATTACACCGCACCGACCGATGATCTGCCCCCGCTCCTCGTCATCAGCCACGGAGGTCCTACCTCAGCAACTTCGACTGCGCTCGACCTAGAGATTCAATACTGGACGAGCCGGGGGATTGCTGTCCTTGATGTGAACTATGGGGGTAGCAGCGGCTACGGTCGCGCCTATCGCCAGCGGCTTAACGGTCAATGGGGGCTTGTTGACGTCGACGATTGTGCGAACGGAGCGCGATACCTCGCCGAAAACGGATTTGTGGACGGTAATCGGTTGGCAATTCGAGGCGGAAGTGCAGGCGGCTACACAACACTCTCGGCGTTGACATTCCGGGACGTTTTCAAAGCGGGTGCCAGCTATTACGGGATCAGCGACCTTGAGACGATGACGAGGGACACACATAAATTTGAATCCCGCTATCTGGATAGCTTGATTGGACCCTATCCTGAAGAACGGGATCGCTACCGAGAGCGCTCACCGATCCATTTTACGGATCGTCTTTCATGCCCCTTAATTCTGTTTCAGGGACTTGAAGATAAAGTTGTGCCGCCCAATCAGGCGGAGATGATGGTCGAAGCGTTGCAGGCGAAAGGGTTGCCTGTCGCTTATGTTCCGTTTGAAGGCGAACAGCACGGATTCCGCCGCAGTGAGAATATCCAGCGATCACTTGAAGCGGAATTCTACTTTTACGCGCAGGTCTTTGACTTTATACCCGCGGACGCCATAAAACCAGTGATGATTGAGAACCTGCCGTGATGCCGTTAATCATTAAACCCCAACGATTGTTAATTTTCCCTTGCCTTTATGTGGGAGCGTATGCTAAAATTAAACGACCTTTTAATAAAATAATCCAATTTGCTATTAGTAGGTATATTGCTTCTACTACAATTGCTCTTAATGAACTGATGAACCAAACAGGTAAACGAATTAGAAAGATGCGACAATCTCACTTCAACTTTCCCCCAATTGCTCACTTTGCTATCATGACCATGTACATGCCGGGCATGGGCATTGCTGCTGGTGTGGTGTCCATGCGTGCGAGGCGAAGTGAAAATAGGCAGATTTAGTCATGAATTGGGATTGTTTTTAACATATATGCTTTACAGAATTGCCTATTGTCACAGCCGTGATGATAGGCTTTTTTATTGTCTACATTTTTAATGAAACGGTCAATCGACATTGTCTCGTAAAATTGACCGACTGTTTGATAGCAAATCTTTCTTATCTTTTGAACCAACGGAGACGAACATGACCGAAAAAGTACTGGGATTGAAATGTCGTGAATGTGAAAGGCAGTATCCCAAAGAACCACTCCACGTGTGTGAGTTCTGTTTTGGACCACTTGAGGTAGACTACAACTACGAGGTAATCCAGAAGTCAATCTCACGAGAATCTATTGAGGCCGGTCCCGAAAGCCTCTGGCGGTATGCCGATCTACTGCCGATTGATGGTGAACCGACCGATGGATTCCATTCGGGATTCACCCCGCTAATTCGAGCCAAAAATCTAGAAGCATTGCTTGGTGTAGAAGCACTCTATATCAAGGATGATTCTGTGTGTCACCCAACCCTATCCTTCAAAGATCGTGTCGTTGCAGTTGCGCTAAGTAAGGCGAAGGAGTTTGGATTCGATACCGTATCGTGCGCCTCGACCGGCAATTTAGCCAATTCCGTCGCCGCAAACGCTGCAATAGCAAACCTCAACTGCTTCATCTTTATTCCCGCTGATCTTGAGATGGGAAAAGTAGTAGCTTCGCTCGTTTACGCCCCAACGGTGGTCGGAATTGCGGGAAACTATGATGATGTCAACCGGTTATGCAGCGAGGTCGCAGGCGTCTATCCTTGGGCGTTTGCCAATATCAACATCCGCCCATTTTACGCAGAAGGTTCCAAGACATTTACCTATGAAATCCTTGAGCAACTCGGTTGGGAAGCACCGGATCACATCGTTGTACCCGCAGCGGGTGGATCGCTCATCACAAAGGTGGGCAAGGCGTTGAAGGAATTTCATATGCTAGGACTGATCGACAAGCCACAAACCCGTATCCACGTGGCACAGGCTGAAGGTTGTGGTCCAATTGTCACGACGGTCAAAGACGGCAGCGATTTTGTTAAGCCCGTTAAACCGGATACCATTGCCAAATCTCTCGCGATTGGCAACCCCGCTGACGGGATTTATGCTGCTGATACGGTGCGGAATTCGGGTGGACACGGGGAGCATGCGAACGATGGTGAGATTGTCGAAGCAATGAAGCTTCTTGCTGCGACAGAAGGCATCTTCACGGAAACAGCGGGCGGTGTTACACTCGCGGCAGCGAAAAAGCTGATTGAAAGTGGACGCATCAGTCGAGATGAGCGGATTGTTGTCAGTATCACCGGCAACGGACTGAAGACCATCGAAGCGCTTGAGGGCCGAGTGCCCGAACCGCATGTAATTCAACCACAACTGAACGCATTCCGGAAATTGATGACAACACTTTAGACGACGCCATTCCAAACTGTCACCCTCTTTTTCTTGACCAGCCCGGTCAAAATGCGAAAAATTAGGAGTATACAACCATGAAATTCTTCGACACGGTAGAAATGGCGCCACCCGACCCTATCTTGGGGCTTAACGCGGCTTTCAAGGCGGATCCACGGGCGAATAAAGTGAACCTGAGCATCGGTGCCTACAAGACCGATGATCTCCAGCCGCTTGTGCTTGCAGCGGTCAAAAGAGCAGAGCAGCAAATTCTGGCTCAGGGCATGGATAAGGAGTACCTTTCTCAAGATGGCAACCCGGAATATGTACAGCGATCCATTAGATTGGTATTCAATACTGAGCAAGACAATATCTTCGGGGCACAGGCACCCGGTGGGACCGCCGGTGTGAGACTCGCTGGCGAGTTCCTTGTCCATATCGAAAGCGAAGTCATCTACGTTCCCGATCCCACTTGGGCAAACCACAATCAAGTTTTTGCAAAGGCTGGCCTGGAGGTCGCGTCATATCCGTACTATGATGCACAGCACAGGGAATTCACCAAGTCGCGCATGATCGAAGCGATCACCTCCATCCCTAGTGGAAGCCCAATCCTACTTCACGCCTGTTGCCACAACCCAACCGGACTCGATCCAACCCCAGCGGATTGGGAGGAAATCTCCGCAGCCATCAAGAGGCAGGAGCTGCTGCCGGTGTTCGACTTCGCTTATCAAGGTTTTGGACGTGGTATCGATGAGGATGCAATGGCAGTCCGCCACTTCCTTGCTGATGGACATCAGATGCTAGTCGCAAACTCCTATTCCAAAAACTTTGGGCTTTATGGGGAGCGAATCGGCGGATTCTATGTTGTTACGACTGATACAGCAACCGCCGAACGGGTTAAATCTCAAGTCATGCGAATCATCCGTGCCAACTACTCCAACCCACCCCTTCACGGTTCCCGCATCATTGCGGCTGTCCTCGCCTCTGACCCCCTCAGACAGGAGTGGGAAACCGAGCTTGCGACCATGCGGGAACGAATCTCCGGCATGCGTAAGGCGTTGGCTGAAGGCTTGAACGCAGGCAGTAGTTCGATA
Organism: Candidatus Poribacteria bacterium; assembly: GCA_021295755.1. NCBI lineage: Bacteria > Candidatus Poribacteria > Candidatus Poribacteria bacterium. The sequence goes on along the minus strand of JAGWBT010000014.1, from coordinate 10,784 downwards.
GATTTCAACTTCATGTACAAGCAGAGCGGGATGTTCTCTTATTCCGGGCTTTCCAAAAACGCCGTGGATAGATTACGCGACGAATATGCTATCTATATGCCGACAAACGGTCGCCTGAATGTGGCAGGACTTTCACCCAAGAACTTGGATTATGTTGTAGAAGCAATCTTGGCCGTGCTATAAGCGAAAGGAGGCTATTATGACCAAACAGATTGAATCCCGATCTGAAATCATCGAACATCAATTATCTAATGGATTGAAAGTGTTGACCAAAGAGGTGCACGCAGCCCCTGTCGCTAGCAGTTATATCTGGTACAAAGTCGGCTCGCGGAATGAACGTCCCGGACTCACAGGCGTTTCCCACTGGGTTGAACACATGCTTTTCAAAGGTACACCGAAGTTCTCGAAAGAGGAACTAGGGCGTTTCATTGAAGGCAACGGCGGCAGATGGAATGCGTTTACTAGCAACGACTATACTGCGTACTATGAGACCCTACCCGCGGATAAAATCTCGGTTGCGCTCGCTTTGGAATCGGATCGGATGCAGAACAGCGTGTTTGATCCGGAGGAGGTCGAAGCGGAACGCACGGTAATTCTTTCGGAACGTGAGGGATATGAGAATACACCCCATTTCGTGTTGAGGGAAGAGGTGCAGGCGACTGCGTACAAGGCGCACCCGTATCAGTGGGGTATCATCGGTTGGCCCTCAGACCTCAAAACAATGACCCGCGACGACCTCTACAACTACTACCGCCAACGTTACGTGCCGAACAATGCAACCCTTGTCCTCGTTGGAGACTTTGATACTACTGATTTGATGAAACAGGTTGAAACTCACTTTGGTCCGCTTGCTATTGGGGAACCGATCACGGGGCCCTCGACGGTCGAACCGGAGCAGCGCGGTGAAAGACGGGTAACGGTTCGCAAGGAAGGAACGCTCGCTTATGTCGCTATTGTCTACCACATCCCTGCGGCCGGGGACCCAGACTTCTATCCACTAGAAGTAATTAGCACCGTGTTGAGTATGGGGAAAACTTCACGGTTCTACCGCGCCTTGGTTGATAAGCAATTGGCAACTTCCGCCTATTTCTATCCAGATTTTTCCAAAGATGCGGGACTGGCTTGGACATTCGCAGAAGCACAGGTCGGTGTTGATCCTCCCACACTCGAAAAGGTACTTCTAGAGCAGATAGACCGGATCCAGAATGAGGTGCTCACAGAGGCGGAACTAGAAAAGGCAATCAACCAAACAGAAGCACACTTCATCTTCTCCCTCGACAGCGTTTCAAGTCAAGCGGCGCAGATCGGCTACTACGAAACGGTCTACGATTACAGATACCTTGATGCCTACCTCGACAACATTCGGGCTGTCACCCGCGAACAAATTCGTGAAGCTGCCCAGAAATATCTCACTGAAAATAACCGCACAGTTGGATATTTTCAACCAATTTCACCGGGACATGGCGGTACATCCGGTGAAGATACTGCACCCGCTCTGCATCATACGAGGCACCCCCGTCTGTGTCAGATCCAAGGAGGAATTGAAAGATGAATAACCATCAGCCGCCACCCACACGGCACGTCTTTGATAACGGTCTGACGCTGCTTGTCCAAGAGAACCATTTCAATCAAACGGTTGCGATCAGTGGACGACTAAAAGCGGGCAGCATGTATGACCGACAAGGGTTCTACGGGCTTTCAGATGTCGTTGCCAATATGCTGACGAAAGGAACCGAAAACCGGACATGGGAGCAAATTGCCGAGGAGACCGAATCTGTCGGGGCAAATATAGGCGTTGCGGCCAGTACCGAGACAGTGAGCATTGAGGGGCGCCTACTGTCAAAGGATTTTGATCGAGTGCTTGACGTGCTTAAGGACATCCTACGTGCTCCTAACTTTCCGCAAGAAGAGATTGAAAAACATAGGCGTCAGGTTTATAGCTGGCTGAAAGCGTGGGAAGATGAAACTGATGATGTTGCAGATCGGTTGCTTCGAGAGGCTGTTTATCCCGACGGACACCCTTACCATTGGCGCGTGCAAGGGACGGAGGAATCGGTCAAAGGCATTCAAAGGGAGGCACTCGTTGATTTCCATGCGTCTTATTATCGACCCGATTCGCTCCTCCTAGCGATTGTCGGCGATGTGAAGACACAGGCGATTATTGAAAAAATCGACGCCGCAATCGGGGATTGGAGCGTAAATGGCGAAAAACCACCCTTCATGATTCCAGCGGTGGAATATGGTGAAAAACAAATTGTAGTCCAACCGATGATGGACAAGTCGCAAGCAAATATCGAGTTGGGGCACAAAGGAATTACCCGAACGAATCCAGACTTTTACACGATTAATCTCATGAACGCTGTCTTGGGTGGAAGCGCAGGGATTGCCCGCCTATTTGGTCGTGTGCGCGATGTACAAGGTCTCGCATACAGCGTCTGGAGCTCATTCACTCCATCAATCGGCGAAGGGCTTTTCCATGCGAGTGCAGGTGTCAATCCCGCCAACGTGGATAAAGCCATTGAAAGCATCCTGCACGAAATCGAATTGATGAAATCCGATGGTATCACAGAAGAAGAATTCTCAGATGTGCAGAACCTAATTGTCGGAAATTTCGCGCTCACCCTTGAAACGAATAGGGGGCTCGCCGCAGTGCTCCTAACCGCAGAGTTGTACGGGTTGGGACTCGGCTATCCTGAGCGGCATGAATCAATTTACCGGAATATCACCCGTGCACAAGTGAACGCTGTTGCCCAGAAATATCTACATCCGGATCTGTGCAGTATCGCAATCGCGGGACCATATCATGAAAAATAATAGAATAGGACTTACGTAGTTGGTGCATAAGTCCCCCTGATCTTCCAAAGTTCCCCTGACAAGGGGGATTTAGGGGGTTAAAAAAACGCTCATGTTAAGAATTAGTGCAGCAAAAGCCACAAACACTTGCAACCCGATTTATCAGGGGTTACTCTCCCCCCGCTTGTGGGGGGATTAAGGGGGGACGAAGGGGCCCTTCACTTCATATTTTGCATTCTCTTTTTACATGAGCCAAAAAAAATCTCACGCCGTGTGCTAAATTTGTGTAAGGCCTGAGAATCAAATTGCTGAATTTTTGCTTGAGGGTGGGGATTATGGTGAATTCTAAAAATAAATAGACACTTTCGCCCCTCTGTGCAGCAATCCCGATTTATCGGGGCCGGTAGGTGCGGTTTCCTAACCGCACCGGTTTGGAGTGTCTCATTAATTCTAAGATTCACTATAGATGTATTGAAATAAGCGAACTTCCTCACATTATCAAATCTTGTGGTCAATTTGTGGCAGGATAATGCCAGCACAGAGAAACAGAAATGGTCCTGAACGGTAATAATTTTGAGGATTTACCAGAGAAAGAGCAGGTTTATCGATTGCGTAAACTTGCTGACGCTGCGCTAGAAAAATTCGGTTTTAACCAGTACCGGCTCACCCTTCTACAGCATCTCGTGAATACGACGTTTCGTCTGGACTGCGATCGTGGACGATTTCTGGTGCGGATTCACAGGGCAAGGTCACGGACAGCAGTAGCGTCAGAATTAGCTTGGCTTGAGGCACTTGTTCACGAGACAACAGTATCTGTGCAGATACCACAACGTTCCCTCGATGGAAAAATGATTGTGGTAGGGGAGCAAATCGGGATGCCGGCGCCTTATCCGGTGACAGTTCTCTCTTGGCTTGAGGGGCAGATACTTCCTCAAGATCACCGTTCACCGCATCACTTTTATAGGCTTGGACAACTAGTTGCCAAACTCCACCATCACGCTCAACACTGGACGCCTGCTTTTGAACTAGATAGACCGCTTTACGATTCTACCAGCGTACTAAGAACCGATAATATATTTGGGGAGGAGGCTGTTACCTATAAGCAATTGCCAGAGGACGTTCAGGAGTATCTACGAAGGCTGCATGAACAGTTACAGGAAGTCGAACAGCGGTTTGGGAAAAGTCCCGACCAATTTGGATTGATTCACTCGGACTTGAGTTTCGGCAATGTACTCTTCACGACTGAGGCAGTTTTGCCTATTGATTTTGATGACTGTGGGTTTGGATACTATCTTTACGATCTGGCGGTTATATTAGCGGGACCTTGGGAAAGGCCCGGTTTTCAACAACGGTGCAACGCTCTTTTGCACGGGTATCGGGAAATTTGCGAATTACCTGATGAGCACCTTAGCCTAATTCCCACACTCATGGCTATGCGTGCTTCGTCGCTAGGACAGTGGGACCGAGTTAAAACTTTGTTACATACCTCCTACGTTGACCTTTGACACACTTGGGTATTCAGTTTTCTTGTATTGAGCAGCTAGAATCACGAGCGTCCAACCGCAATTAACAGATCCGGACGATTCGATCCAATGGCGTCAACCCCCAGATCGATAACACGCTGTATCTCCTCAACCGTGTCAGGATTCCACGCACGAATCTTGAGACCGTGTGCATGTGCTTGCTGAACAAGCGGAGGGTCAATGTTCAGATGTTGGATATGTATCGCTTCCGCACCCATATCAATTGCCTGTTCACACGCATCGGGAGGTGGATCCGCCCACAATGCGCCTAGCCTCAAATTCGGATTAAGCTGACGCGCTTCGCGTAGCCGTTCATGGATAAACGAAGTCAGAAGCACCGCGTTTTCCATGTCGTTCTGTATGACTGCTTGGATAACCGGCCCAGCGGTGTCGGGACCTTTCAGCTCAATCTGGAGAATCACCTTCCCACGCACCAGATCCATCACCTCCTGTAGCGTGGGGATACGCTCCCCTTTGCCGGCGTCCAACTGTTTCACTTCTGCTAACGTAAAATCGGCGATTGCCCCCTGTCCATCGGTTGTCCGATCCACAGTGGTGTCATGGATGACCACCAAGTGTTGATCGCTTGTGAGATGCACATCAATCTCTATCTGATCAACACCGAGATCTATCGCCTTCTGCATGGATAACAGTGTATTTTCTGGTTCAAGTTTTGCTGCGCCCCTGTGTCCCGTTAAAATCATCTGAGTCCTCTTTTTATCGTGAATTCTAAAAATAAGTAGACATGTACCAATCCTGGTCTTGGAACGGACAACTCCAACCTGCGCGAAATTTTCAAAGTCCCCCTGATAAGGGGGATTTAGGGGGTTGGCTGTGTATTCGGAGTGTCTAACTAATTCTAACGTCTACTATAGTTGTGATTATCTTAAAGTGCTTTCAAGGCTGCGACGATATCCTCATGTTTAGCGAGATCAAACTGATGTGAGCCAATATACATGAACCGGATAATTAAATCCTTATCAATCACGAATGTCGCAGGGCGAGCGATATTATACGCATCAAGGCCTAGCCAGTGGTACACCCCATAGCTTTTAATCACCTCTCGCTCTTTATCCGTGAGCAGCGGAAAGGTGATGTCATGCGTTTCGGCATATCGACGCACCTCACGGGGCCATTGACCAACAATGCTAAGCACCGCAGCCCCCAAGTCTGTGTATTCACTACTGTTGCGCTGTAGGTCTCCTAACTGGCGACGGCTGTTCGGTCACCACGTTCCGCGAAAGAAGGCGAGGATGACAGGCTGTTGACCGAGATACGACTCAAGACTCACGGTCTCACGCTGAACAGAGATCAATGTGAATAGCGGCGCCTTATCACCGATGTTGAGAATCTTGTTTTTTCGTGGCATAATTTATCTTACTTCATAAAACTGTAGGCGGGGCATCTTGCCCCGCTCGTACGTGCCAATAACTCGGTTTCTGCCCTAATTTTAAGGATTTAATTCTTGGCGAATCCTCTCGGCAAGCGTTTCGGTGTTGGTGTCGTTCAAGTGCAATGGATTAATCAGCAATTTCCCTTCTCGGAGACTACCGTGGCTGACATAAATCGGTGGGACACCGCTCCGGAGACTTTGGCAGATCTCCATCGCCTCTCGACCAACAGCCACTTCATCAATCGTGATTTCCAGCAGTGGGAGACTTTCACCATCTTTTTTATCACGGAGGCTGCATTCCGCGGGCGAACCGTTTAACTTTTCCACGATCCGGTTGAGGCGTGCATGTGCCTTGGGGACTTCTTCATCGTAAGCGCCAGAGGTGAAAAGCTGCAACGCCACAAGCAGGGCGATAATTTCCTCCTTTGACACCTTAAAGCCGCGCCCTATACCGTGTCGTGGGATGCCACGGAGTTTTGCCTTGTCAATGAGCGATGCCGGTGGATTCCAGAGTTCTAGATGGTCGTCCATATCCAACAGTTGTACAATGGCAGGTCCAATGAGATCGCGCCGGCCGCAGAGAATCCCTGTTGACTGGGGACCCCGAATGGACTTGCCGCCGCTGAACGCTACCAAATCTGCCCCCGTCGCCGCAATCGACTTGAGGTTGCTACGCGGCGGAAGTTCACCCGCTGCATCTACCAATACAGGCAGTTGATGCCGATGTGCAACATCAACAACCTCTTCGAGCGGAGGTCTGGAGGTCGGACTATATACATAGAGGACGCCTGCCGTATTCGGTCCAAAGGCAGCTTCATACTCCCACGCTTCAGTTCGACGCACGCCTGCATTTGCGACGATTTCGTTGAAGCCGACCTCAACAAGTACCCGCTCCGCTGCTCGCGGGCAACGATAAACTCGTTGGGAAATCCGTCGCAGTGCGGCAGCTGCTCCATTCGTTCCAAGTCGTAGCCTGTCAAGATTGCAGCGCTGCCCAAAGTCAGGGCGGACGCAGCGCCGGCGGAAACCAAACCGGCTTCCGTTCCAGTCGCGTCCGCAATAACTCTGGAGGCAGCTGCCTGAAGTTGTTCAAGCGGCACCGACACACGGGCAGCTTTATTAAACGCATTCAACACCTCATCGGGCATCGGTGCACCGCCGAGACGAGTCACCGCTCCGGAGGCATTAATAATCGGTGTAACTCCAAATTGTTCGTAAATTCCCATAGATATTTCCAATCTGATCAGTTATTATAAGGCTACCATGAAAACACCACACACACGTGAAACACTTACACATGACCTGAAAAACCTGGGCGTTGAATTCGGGGATACGCTCTTTATTCACTCCTCCTTTAAAAGTCTTGGACCTGTCGAGGGTGGGGCAGGAACTGTGGTCAGCGCGCTTGAGAATGCCGTTGGACCAGAGGGACTCATCTTGATGCCCTCGTTCAATCTCCTCGATGGAAGAGAGTTGCGGGTGAGCACATGGAACATCAAAAAGACACCGTCCACTGTCGGATGGCTCACCGAGTTTTTCCGCCAGATGCCCAACACCTACCGCTCCGACCACTACTCCCACTCGGTCGCTGCACGGGGGAAAAATGCGAAAGCGTTTGTGAGCACCCACCTCAGCCGTGAGGGATACAAATCACCGTGGGACCATGAGCCGTGGGGGAAAACTTACGGCACACACTCCCCAATGCAGAAGGCTTATAAAGCCGACGGAAAACTGCTCATGCTCGGTGTTGACTACAACACTTCGACGTATGTTCACTTCGTGGAAGTCCTCTATTGGCATGAGTTGCTTGAACGGGATTCCGAAATGCCTTATCCCGCGCTGGATCGACCGCTACTTGGAGAATTCTGGGACGAAGTAGGAAACCTGGACCGGGGATTGCTGGGAAATTCTAACTGCCGACTCTTTCGCATTCAGGCATATATCCATACCCTCTTGCGTGAAGTCAAGACAAATCCCGACCCTTATCTGAAGACACGCCTTCCTAAACACCTCCACAGCCGGCCAACGGGTTGAAGCAACCCTTCTCCTTATCTAAAGACGCGCACCTACAGCCCTTGCGCTGATTAACCAGTGATGCTAATTTAGAACTTAGGACTTACGCAGCGGGCTCATAAGTCCCCCTGATTTTCCAAAGTCCCCCTGACAAGGGGGATTTAGGGGGTTAAAAATAAAAAATCTACCTCTCGTGTGCTAAATTTGCGTAAGTCCTGTAATGAACAAATGAACTCAATATCCTCGCCAACTCGTGCCAACGGTTGATTAATCTCTTAGCGGTGGTTTGATCTCTTTATTGATAGCCCAGTCGGGATAGTAGTTATACACCTCGGCGCCGGGATATGGAGTGCCGAGCGGCTGCGGCGCTGCATAAAACGGTCCGGGGGTTCCTATCATCACCGACATAATAAATTGCAACCCCACCGATCTAAGTGTGCGAGCAGAGCGGACATTCCAAGGGGCAGTTGAAGCAAAGACGAACCGATTATTTTCCAGTATCCAACGTCCAGCTGCACTGACCACGGCACGCCCCAACCCACGTCCTTTAGCTTCCGGCGCAGTATCAACACCGATTTCCCAAACACGGTCATCTTCAGCCTGAACCGCTGCAAGTGACACTAACTTACCGTCCTCGAAGATGCCGAAACCAGTCATCGCCTCATCCTCAAAGCAGTGCCAGAAAATACGATGATCGACCGTTTCAGCCAATTCTTCCGCAGACAACTGCACAGGACGGTCATCCCCCGCATCCCGAAAACAGTTTTCGTCACCGACGTAGAACCAACTCGGTCCCCACACCCCGCAGCCATCAGGCAACAATACACGCGCAAGCTCATACCCGCCGAATGTCGAGAACAACTCATCCAAACTCAGGTTTGCGACGATCGGTTTAAGTTGTTCGAGCCACTTCCTTTCCGTTGTGACAAGACCGCGCTCACCAACTCTTGCCGCGAATAGCGGGCTTGACGCTCCTTCCTCAGTCTTAACTACCGGTATCGGTTCTGAACCTAGCAAATCCAGTTTTGCCCCAATCTTCTCGTCCAGCCACGGACGAAGTTCCTCAATAAGGTTTGATGCATTCATCGCTGTTATTTCCCTTCCGATTCGTGCTTTGCACTTTCTTTTGACATGAACCTCTATATTTCGCTTTAGTGCCTTCCCGCAGCATGCCTACGCATCCCTAGCTTCTATTTCTCGTATATCTTTGCGCCTTAATTTTTCGGGGATGATAGGCGATTATAAGGAAATAATCAAGGAAAAAATAAGGGATTTGACCGCTAGGCAATCCGGTGAACATGATTAGCGGAATCGGATCATCGAGCCGATCTTATACCGTTTCTGAATAATTGTGTCGCATCAAGTTTTGTGGGAAAGAGGGTTTATGGGAGCGGGTGTGTGAGTATGTGAGGGAGCGTGTTTTTTAACTCGCCTCCTCGCTTCCCCTTTCTCTCGCCGCCATACTCCCCCGCCTCCTCGCCTCACGTTTTACGTTTCACGTTTCAACAATACGTTATCCTTTGTCAGAATTGGTATTATCTATCGTGTCTGCACTTTCTCAGGATGTTTTACCTGCTAGCTATCAACTAACTCCATCAGAAGGCACATTTTCTACGACCACAACCTTGACATTCAAGCTCTCGGATGATTTTCTTCTGTTTGGAACTTCACACAGTTAAAGGTTTGATATAGAGAGAAAGTTATTGGTGGGAAAAACTCCACAGAAAGGAAAAAACAGTGCACAGAATGTTAAGAACTACCATCCTAATCACATTTGGGATGCTCATTATCGGTATAATCGGTGGTTGCGATGGCGATCCACCTGAAGAGGTTACGGACCCGTCCAATCCAACAACAAGCAGGGACACACCTCCACGAACTGATGATGTCCCTCCGCACACAGGACCCCCATTTCTCGTAGATCCTCCTGCGGGTGGGGAAATTCCCCCCAATACCCAGTTTTTGCTGACCTTCGAGGAGGCTGCTGTAGCGGTGACAGTCAATGGTGTCCCAGCCACCGGAGCCGGCCTCAACTGGAGTGCATCGCTGGCGCTACAGGAAGGAGACGGTCAAATCCTGACCCTAAACGTTAGCTGGACAAACCGAGACGGTAGTTCCGGCTCTCATGTGGTTGGTCCTTATACTGTTAGGGGCCCCGGATACAACGCCGCCGAGAATCACGGATGGCACGGTAGCTGATGGAACTGTAGATGTCGCCCCTGCTCCAATCAGTGGCGGCGGCTTCCGGTTTGACTTCGACGAAGACATCACAGGAACCGTTAAGCTGACCGATGAGACAGGTGCTGACCTCAACTGGATTGCAAACGTATGGGGGCAGACAGCAACGTTGACCGCGGTTGCAGGACAGGAACTTGCAAATGAGACAACCTACAAGATTGAAATTGATTTCCATGATGGGGCTGGCAATGCTCTACGGACGACGATTACTTCGGTATAATCAGTGGTTGTGGTGACGATCTATCTGAAGAGGTTACGGATCCACGGCAATCAGAAGATGATGTTGGACCCCCCTCTGCGACAGAGGTTGTGATGGATCCACCAACACGTACAAACGCTGGTAGAGTTTTGTATGTTCCCCCACGCACAGAGTTCACGTTGACGTTTAATGAGGGAGTTGTAGCAGTGACGGTCAACGATACACCCGCCACAGGTTCGGGTCTCAATTGGAAATAGAGCGCACAGCCTGCTTTACCTGAGGAATCTGTAATGCTACACATTGAGTGGAAAAACCGAGACGGTTCAAAGGGTTCTAAAACAGTTGGTCCTTATGAAATTCAACATGCTCACGTTGTACCTCCGTCAATTACGAGTGGGACAGTCTCCTATGGCGATACAGATGTAGATCCTGCGCTTATCAATGGGGTCGGTCTCCGGTTCGATTTTGACGAACCCGTCACAGGCACCATTAAACTAACCGATGAAGCGGGCACCGACCTCAACTGGGTTGCAACTGTGGCCGGCCAGACAGCAACGTTGACCGCAGTTGCAGGACAGGAAATGGTCAACGAGACAACCTACAAGGTTGAAATTGATGTCAAAGA